>JAESQQ010000513.1 GCA_016765095.1 Planctomycetota bacterium
ATAGCGAATGGGAGTCGTGAGACCACCCTCGTGGGCGACCTCTCAGAATCGTGGCCTCCGGTTTAGCGAACGGGAGTCGTGAGACCACCCTCGTGGGCGACCTCTCAGAATCGTGGCCTCCGGTTTAGCGCGGCGCGTAGGGTTCGCTGACCGGCGGCGGCCAGACCAGGAATCCGTTGTGGTCGAGGGCTGCGCCTGGGACGAGGCGGCCTCCGCGGAGGAGGGAGTCGTAGCTGGCGAGGACCTGCCCCTCTCCAAACCCCGGGGTCGCGTAGAGGGTGGCCACTTTCCCCTCGGGGAGCCCGTCTGGTTGGTTGACGAGCTTCAGAGTCACGCCGACCCGCTTGCAGGCCTCGCGGAGCCTTCGCGCTGTGCCCACCAGCGCACGCTGGTTGACGAGGAGGTAGCCGTCTGCGGGGAGGACAAGGGTCAGCCGGTTGATTCGGGCCGTCAGGGGACGACCTTCGAGCCTGCTCGGAAGCGCGAGGGCGCTGACGTCGAGGCTGATCTCCCGCCGCCCTCGCCCCGAGCCCTTGGGAGGGGTGAGGACGACGTGGAAGGGCCGCTTGCCACGTGGCCGGAGCGAGCGCGCCAGGTCGGGCTCAAGGAGGCCGACCTCCGCGTGAGGCTCGCTCCTCTGCGGAGCGCCCCAGATCAGGTCGTAGCTCTGGGTCTCCTCGGGACGCACGTGCTTGACCTGCACGATGTCTACGATTCGGCCTGAGCCGCGCGGCCTGAGCCGGATTCGCCCCTCCTTGAGGACCTCGTAGCGGTAGGGGCCAGCTCTGACCTCTGGCTTCGAGCCCTCGGGCGGCGTGGCGGCGTAAGGCGCGCTGCTGAGGAGCGAGACGGTATCGGCGGGGAGGGCCCAGGTCAGCGCGCGTCCTGCTCCGGGTTGGGGCTGTACGGTCTGGCCGCTGACGGGCATGAACGCGAGGGGGGCCAAGAGCGGGAGGCGTCCGCGCTTGAAGCGACTCGCCGCGGCTCGAATCGAGGTCAGGTAGTTCTCGACAGTGACCGGGCGCCCGTCTGACCAGCGGACGACAGGCAGGAGGACCTGGGCGTCGGCGCCGGGGGTCTCCTGATAGCCGGCGTTGGCGCCTGGGAACGCGGCAAGCGCGCGGGCTAGCAAGCGCTCGCCGGGCCCCGCCCCAAAGGCGAGGTCGAGCTCCTTGGGCTTGAGGCGCCCGAGCGAACCGGAGAGCCAGGCAATGGTCAGCGGGGCGGCGGGAGCGAGCCCCGTCTCAGGCTTGCTCGCAGTCGGCGTGGTTTTAGGTCTGGGCTTGCGGACGGGAGAGGCGGTTCGGACCGGCGCGAGCGGGGGCGGCTTGACGGCGACGGCGATCACGAACGCTGGAGCGATTCGGGTTCGAGGGAGAGCGCTCGCCACGACGCCGTCCGCTCGATAGTAGGGGTAGGCCTCGAGCGAGCCGCCGCCGAATTCGCCCGCGAGCCGAGGCACGACTCGGAACGAGAGCTTGGCCTGCGCGCCAGGGGGCAAGTCGAGCATGTAAAGCACGAGCGACTGGGGGCCGTTGAGCTCCCAGGCTCGGATTCGCTTGTTCTCGAGTTCGAGGTCGAGGTCTTTGCGCCCTTGGGCCTCCAACTGAAAGCCCGGCGGGAGGTTGAGCTGGACCATGGGTGAGGCGATTGGGTTCCGGCCTCGGTTGCGGGCGCGGACATGCCAGCGCTGAGGCGTCCCGACGTGACCTTCGAGAGGGCGCGCGACCTCGACCTCGAGTTGGTTCGCTCCCTTCGCGCGCGTGACGCCGTTTCGACCCCAGGCGGTCTCGTAGGGGACCTCGCCTTTCGCGACGACTTGGACGTTGAGGTTGCCCGTCCCGCGGAACGAGAGCGAGAGTCCGCGCTTAAGGGCTTCGACGAAGAGCGCCTCCTGCTCCGAGGGTCGCTCGCCGAGAGGCAGGATTTGGAGGTCCTTCTCGAGCTTGAGTGGGCGGAGCGCACTGCCACCGACTTGGATCGTGAGAACGCCTTCGGCCTGCCGGCTCCCGCCAGCCAGGAAGGCCTCCAGCGCCATGATCGTGGCCTGCGTCCCGCCGAACCCACGGGAGCCGCGCTGCTTGGCGAGCCAGGCGAGGGCGTCGCGGACGAGCTCTCGTTGGTCGAGTCCGCTCAGGGTTTGGACGACGAGGGCCGTGGTCTCGATGGTGGCGACCCGCTTGCCGCCGCCTGTCAGGGACCACTCACCCGCCCAATAAGCCAGCTCGGGTCCCGGGCGTTGGGCCTTTGCGAGGAAGTGGGGCAGGAGCGCCTCGGCCTCCTCGACGCGGTCGCCAACGAGGAACGCTCGGGCGAGGTAGGCCCGCTCGACGTTGGCTGTCGCGTTGGGGACCTCTCCGACGAGCCAGTCGAGGCCCCGCTCAAGGGCCTCCTTGACGGCGGGGGCCTCCTCCTGGCCGGGTCGTTGCAGGTAGGCCGCGAGGGCTTCACAGGCCGTTGAGTTGACGGCGAGGTGGCCCTTAGGGGCTCGGCCAGCGACGAACTTACCGATCGGGAACGAGCCGTCGCTGCGTTGCCAGCCGACGAGGGCCTCGGCGGCCCGATCCAGCCGTTGGGAGTCGATTTTGATCACCGCTGCGAGGCGGGAGAGCTGACGGAGCCCGAGCGCGGTCAACCAGGGATCTGCGGCTTCGCCTGGGTGGAGGCTGAACCCGCGAGGGCTTTGGAAGCGGCGCAGCCGCTTGGCCCCGGTCGTGGCGTGCTCGTTCGCCTCGCTCAGGATCGAGGGGCTAGCGCCATTCTTCTCGCCGAGGGCGAGCACGAGCGCGCTCGGATAAGTCGCGGCGGTCGTTTGCTCAAAGCAGCCCGTCGGCTGGTGGGCCAGCCCGCGGAGGCTGAGCGTCGCTTCGGCCGCCAGGCCAGGGATCACGCGCAGGAAGATCTTGCGGGGAGCCTCGAGCTGAGCGACGCGCGGATCGAGGGTGATCTGAGCCTGCCCTTCGGGGCCTTCGAGGTTCACGTTTTGGACGAGCTCCACGGGACGCTGTCGGCCCTGGACAGAGATCACGGCCTCGCCCTGGAACACCGGTTCGGCTCCCCGCTGGACCGAGACGAGCAATCGCGCCGAGCCAGGCCCGTGGGCTCGGAGGTCGAGTGGCCAGCGCAGAGCGCCGGACTCGCTGGCCGAGCCTCCGACCCGGAGGCTCAAGGCGCCGTTCTCGACGTCGACGAGCTTCGCGCTCAGCGTGAGGTCTTCGCCGGAGTAGCCGAGGTCGGCCTCTGCGGTCCACTCCAGACCGATCTGGGCGGTGATCTTGTCCCCGGTCTGGAGCACGTGAGGCGCGATCAGCGCCCCCCGAAGCCCGAGCGCGGCGACCTGGGCTGGAGCGGTGGGGCTGCTCCCGCTCGGCGTCGCCTGCACCGCGCGCTGTGGGCTGGACGAGGAGGCGAGCGGGGTCGGAGTCGTTTCGCTCAGAAGGAGGCCCACAGCACCGCCACCGAGCGCCAGCGCGACGAGCACGATCGCGAGCGGAGCCAGCGTGGCGGCGGCCTGGGGGGAGCTCTCCAGCGCACCTTGCGCGGCCTCCTTGGCCGCAGACAGAACCTCGTTCGGGGCCGGGGGAGGCGGGGCTCCGCCCGCGACGGCTCCGGCAAGGGCCGCTCCGAGCGGGCCTTCGGGGGCAGCGAGGAGTTCGGGAATCGGGGCCAAGCTGGCGGCCTGACTCAAGAGCTGGCCGGCGCTCGCGGCCGGCGGCGCCACGACGCCTCGCAGGATCGTGAGCATTCCGAGGGCACCGAGACCCACCATCGGAGCTGGGACGGCCTCTCCAGCGTTCTCGAAGGACTCGCGGAGCTGGGCCAAGCCCCGTCGAATTCGCGAGGAAACGGTGCCCGAGGGGCAGCCGAGGACGCCCGCGACTTCCTTGAGGCTGAGCTCGTCGAGGTAGCGCAGCGATAGCGTCTCGCGGAGCTGGGGGGAGAGCTGCGTGAGCAGAGAGCGGACGTAGCTAGCCTCCTCAGCCAGCTCGGCGGCGGCGGCCGGGCCGACGCCGCGATCTCGCTCGTCCCGCGCCACGGCTCGCTCG
>JAESQQ010000514.1 GCA_016765095.1 Planctomycetota bacterium
AAGCCGCAACCCTTGCGAGTTGCGGCTTTGGATTAGGCTTTTAATTGTTTCTCAGCCCAGCGGCGAGCACCCAAGCGGGCCGCGGCGTCTGGGCTGAGTTCGGCCGAGGCCTCGATCAACGCGACTCGGACTTGCCGCCGGCGCGCCAGCCGAGCCGCCGCCGCCACGACCTCAGGCGCCAGCCCGTCGCTTAGGAACACGACCGGACCCGGGCGCGTGACCCGCTCGCTGATCTCAGCCGCGAGGGCGCCGAGGTTCGGCCCCTCCCCCGCCGATCGAGGCCGGGCGAGAAAGCGGAGCAGGCCGACCAACTCGCCGGGGCGAACAAGGGTCATTCGATCCGCGCCTTGGCCGCCAATCCAGACCCCAACCTTCAACTCCCGCGCGACCGCGACCGCCGCCAGGCCTGCGGCCGCCAGAGCCGCCCGCTCTGCTGGCGCCGGATCCCCGCAGCGCATGGACGCGCTCCCGTCGAGCACGAGATCTAAGCGCCCCTCGGGCAAGTCCTCGGTCACCTTGACCAGCATTTGCTCGAGCCGCGCGTAGGCCGGCCAATCCACGTAGCGAAGGTCGTCCCCCGAGACGTAGGCGCGCCGGGAGCCGACCTCGATCCCCTTGCCGGGCTGCTTGAACGCAGCCCGTCTTCGCTCGGGCCGCACTCGCCGCGCGAGGCGCACCAGGCGCTCGAGCCGAACGCTCGTCTCTGAACTCAGGAGCGATTCCACGCCCCGATTGGACCACCGATTCGCCCGGGAGTCCCGCCTGCCTCACCGCCCGAACGGACGGCTAGGCCTGACCCGCGTCCTTGTAGCTGTGGAGCCCGTGAACCCCGCCCTCGATCTGGGCAGCGTGCGACCGGCGCTCGAAGCGCAGGCTCTCGTCGATCAGCGCGGTGTGGAGGTGGGTGATCCCCCGGACACCCATGTCCTGAAGCGATTGGCGCAGCCCCTGGACCAGGTAGGGCACGTAAAGGTCGAGCGGGCCCTTGTCGAGAACCGAACCCGAGACCCCCTGAGCGACCTTGACCTTGCGATCGTCGGCCCGGGTCATGTAGCGCTTGTCGCCTCCGGCGGCCATAGCCTCGAGCGACGCCATTCCGCGATAGCTCTTGAGGCGGATCCCGTTGTCGTAAAAGTAGTCCCCAGGAGACTCCTCAGTCCCCGCGAACATCCAGCCCATCATGACCGCCGACGCGCCGAGGCCGAGCGCTTTGGCGATATGGCCGATCTGACTGATTCCGCCGTCGGCCAGGATCGGGACCCCGTGATCGCGGGCGAGGCAGGCGCTGTTGTAGACCGCCGTCGCCTGGGCTCGGCCCACGGCCATTGTCCCCTGGGTCGTGCAGATCGAACCGGGGCCCATCCCGATTCGAAGTCCGTCCGCACCGGCCGCGATCAGGCGCGCGCACTGGGCGCGGGTGACCACGTTCCCGCCCATGATGTCGACCTCGGCGTGCTCCCCCTTGATCCACTCGAGCATTTTGAGCTCATAGATCGAGTCGCCCTGGGCGGCGTCGATCACGATCATGTCGACGCCAGCCTCGACGAGCGCCGTGACGCGCTCGCGATCCTCGTCGCGAGTCGAGACTGCGGCCCCGACGCGGAGCTGCTTGCGCTCGTTCTTGACCGAGTCTGGGTAGTCGCGGTTCTTGAGCAGGTCGCGCCGCGAAATCAGGCTGACCAAGCAGCCCTCGCTATCGAGGAGCGGCAGCTTGCCCTTCTTGCTCCGCCTCAAAAGATCGTTGGCCTCCGAGAGCGAAATCCCAGCCTGGCCCGTCACGAGCTCGCTCGTCATGACCTCGCGAATCAGCTTGCTCCGGTCCGGCTCGAACTCCGTGTCGCGGTTGGTCACGATCCCGATCAGCTTCCCGCGCGCAGCCCCGTCCTCGGTGATCGGGATCCCCGAGAATCCATACCGGCTCTTGATCGCGTCCACGTCGGCCAGCGTCGCGTTCGGCCCGAGCACGATCGGATCGGTAATGAAGCCGTTCTCATACCGCTTGACCTTGCGAATCTCCTCGGCCTGTTCGCTGATCGAGTTGTTGTAGTGAACGACGCCCAGCCCGCCCAGGAGAGCAAGCTTGATCGCCATTTCGTGCTCGGTCACGGTGTCCATGGGCGAGGAGACAAAGGGCAGTCCGAGCGAGATCCGACGCGTGACCTGGGTCTTGAGGTCGACCTCCTGGTGGTGGAAGTCAATGTGCCCCGGCAGGACTATGAAGTCGTCGTAGCTGATCCCCTGGCCCGCTTCCATGAGCTGAGTGGCGGGGACGCCGTCGAAGAGATCCATGAGCTTCCTTTCACCGCGGGGTCGCGCTGGGAGAGGGCCCTTTGTATCCCGGAGGAGCGACGGCGCCCAGCGCGCGCGAGCGCCCGCTGCCAGAGGGCCCCCTTCACTGGCCGAGGCCCTACACCCCGACGGCGACCGCGGTCGCCGAGACCGGCTGAAGCTCCCCCAGCCAGCCGAGCACGAGCTCGTGGACTTCAGCTTCGTAGAGGATCCCCGTGTGCCCGAGCGGCGCGCTCGCGAGCACGGTCTCGACGTTTGGGAGCACGGCACTCCAGGCCGGGCTGACGATGTTGTCCTCGCGCGCGATCACGGCCCGGATCGGAGCGTGTCCCACCGCCTCTGGCGGATAGCGCTTGCCAAACGCGCTCTCGCGCTGCATGTCACGAGCGCTCTGGCCAAGACCCAGGCTCGCGACGTGGGTCCCGCGGTGGGGCGAGGCGAGGGTGATCACGAGCGCCAAGCCGGGGTCCTCAGTCCTCAGCGTGCAGACCCGACCGACGACTCCGCCCATGCTGTGGCCGACGTAGGCCAGGCGCTCGTAGCCACTCTGCGCGCGAATCTCGACCAAGCGCGCCGCGAGCCAGGCGACGTTGGTCTCGATCGGCTGAAGAGTCGAGGGGAGGTCGAGGAGGACAGGCTGATACCCCTCCGCCGCCAGCCGGCGCCCGATCCCGACCATTTGGCCCCCGTTCTCCACGTAGCCCGCCACGAGCACGACCGGGAGCCCCCCGCCTGGGACCGGCTCCGGAAATCGAAACGGGAGCACGAAGTGGCGACCCTGGTTCGCCCAGGCCCAGCTCTGCCAAAGCCCCTCGCGCACGACCCCGCGACCGCGAGCCAGGAACCCAGCCCGCCGCTCGACCCCGAACACGCGCTCCTGCCAGGGGTCCTGGGTGTCCTTCCGCTCGAAGAAGCGCGCCATGCGCATGTTGATCCACACGCCAACCGTGATCGCGCCGACCGCCAGCACGGGCGAGGCTATGACCGCCAAGGACAGGATCAGGATCTGGGTCGGGGACATGCGCTCGAGATCAGGCCTTGGGGAGCCGGGCGCTCGCAAACACCCACGGCTGCTCCAGGAAGCTCGGGATCACCCGCTCGGTGTAGACCGGCTTGCGGAAGTGGCGCTCGAGTCCCAGGCGGTGTGCCTTGAGTTGCTTCCGAGAGGCCCGCAAGGCCGAGCCGCACTGGACCGCGATCCGTCCCTTGGGCCCCAGGACGGCCTTGACCCGCTCGCAGAGCGCGTCTTGGCTCTCGACTTGGAGCGGGGCGTCGGAGAGGTCGGAGATCACCAGATCGAAGGGAGGCCGCGAGCCTTGGGCGATCTCCGCCCCGAGCGAGTCGAGGTGAGCCAGGGCATCGGCGTAGACGATCGCGGCGCGGGGATCGGTGGCGCTCTCGCCCACGACCTCTGGGAAGTGGCGCGCTGCGGTCGCCACGACCTCGCGATCGATCTCGATCATCAGCGCCTCCTCGAGATTACGTCGCGCAAGGACTTCCCGCAGGACCCCGCAGTCCCCGCCTCCGAGAATGCAGACCCGCCGAGTCCGCTTGGTCCAGCCCGCGTCGACCAGCGCCGCGCTGTAGTCGCGCTCGTCTGTGGTCGCGATCTGGGTCTCGCCGTTGAGGAACAGCATTCGCCCATAGACCGGGTGCGCGCCGACTCCGATCTCTTGGAACTCGCTCTTGCGCTGCTCGATCCAGCGCACGAAGAGCGCACCCTCGGATGGATACTCGGACCACTCGCCCGCAGCCCGGGCGGGGACCTCGAGGCGAACTTGGCTTGGTTGCAGCCGGAGCAAGAAGGCCTCGACCGTTCGCACGACTGGCGCGGGATCCCCCCAGGCGCTGACGTCGATCGTGGCGGCCTCGCCCGAGCGAGAGAAGAGCAGCGAGCCCTCCCGGCCAGAGACCTGCCCGATCAAGCCGATCGGCTCGCCCTTCCCCTGTTGGGGTCGCCGGACCCAGGGCTCGGGATCGCTCAGGACTGCGCTCGCGAGGAGCGCGCGAAGGAGCGCCTTGGGCTTGCCCAAGCGCTTGGCGTCCAGGCCTCTCAACGAGAGCCCAAAGCGCGCCGCTGGCGCCTCCTCGTTTCCGATCCAGACCTGCACGCGTCCTCCTTGGGAGCCGCTGCAGGTTACTCCCCGCGAGGGGCTTTTTCGGGATCCAAGGTCAGCTTCACGCTGCGCGTGACGTGCATTTCGACCTCGAACTGGACGGCGCCGCCGCCCTCGGGGGAATACGGAATCCAGAGCGCCTCGTGAACCTCTCCCCTCTTGACCCAGCCCCGCTCGAGCGTGGCGAATCCGCGGGCGTTTCGCCCCGCAGCAGCAGGCCTTGGCAACCCGCCTCTGCCCTCGCGACCCCACGCCAGGCCCCCCTCAGGCGTCGCTCGGACCATCCGCACGCCCCGACTGAGCTCCAAAGGCGACTTCCTCCCGTCCCACCTGCCCCGCACTTTCTCATCGCCCAAGAAGGACGCCAACGCTGGGACGCGATCTTTGACCACGGACTCAAGAAAGGTCACGGGCTCCCCGTCCAAGGCCCAGGTTTCGCCATGGGCGCGCTTCGCGTCGGGGAAGAAGTGGAAGCACGCGTCGAGCAGGCGGAGCAAGAAGGGCTGGCTTCCCATCTCCGCGAAAAAATACGCCTCGGGCGTGAAGTTGAACGCCCCCTGCGGCAAGTCATTCTTGGAGACTTGGAGCGGGGCCCCGGTCGCCGCGTCGAACAACGCCCGGAACTTGGCTCCCTTCCAACGCTCAAGGTAGTTCGACCTATCCTCTGCGGAGCCCACTCCCCCGAGGAACGAGCTCGTGTCGAGCACCTCAAACTCCAAGAGCGCCTTCCCCCCGGACACACTCAGCACTCCACCACGAGCCTCTACCCGGATCCGCTGTTTGCTGGAATGCACCTTGCGGGAAAGAAGCACCTCGCTGTGGGAGCGGACGCGGATCTCGAGGCGAAAGCGCTGGCCTGCCCGAACGTCCCAGGGACTCCCTGCAGAGGTCGTAGCCGGAGTCGGAGTCGGAGTCGCGGTCGGACGGGCCACCGCGCTTGAGGCTGGCGTCGGCGTCGAGCCCGACCTAGCTGGGCTCCCCCCGGCAGCCAAGGCGCCTGCGAGGGCCAAAGCGGAGACCAAGGCCACGACTCCCAAGGCGAGGTGCAGTTTGCTACCCCCGCGCGACCCCTCACCCGCTTCGGATGCGACGAGCCACTCGGCGAGGCGATTGGCGAACTCGGCCGCCGTCGGGATCCGCTCGTCGGGCTCCTTGACCAAGGCCGCCATCACGATCGCCTCCAGCTTCGGGTCGATCGTCGGATCGTGAGAGCGCAAGCTCGGCGCGGGCTCGCTGACCACGAGGGTCATGACCTGCATCACCGTCTTGCCGACAAAAGGCGGACTCCCACAAAGGCACTCGTAGAGGATCACGCCCAGGGCGTAGACGTCGGCGCGCTCGTCGACCTTGCTGAAATCGCCCAGGGCCTGCTCGGGCGCCATGTAAGTCGGTGTCCCGAGCATGTCGCCGGTCCGGGTCAGGCTGCTGGTCCCCGAGCGGAGCCCGGCCAACCCGAAGTCGACCAGCTTGGGCGTGCCCTCCGAGTCGAACAGGACGTTGGCCGGCTTCAGGTCGCGGTGGAGGATCCCGCAGGCGTGCACATGGGCCAACCCGCACGCGAGGTCGAGGACGAGCCGCGCAGACTCGGTCTGGGTCAGCCGGGTCCGGCGAAGCCGCTGCTGGAGGTCGCCGCCGACGGCGAGGTCCATGGCCAGGTAGCGGTAGCCGCAGCTCTCCCCGGCCGCGTGAACCCGAACCACGTTTGCGTGGCGGTCGACCCTCGACTGGGCCTCGACCTCGCGCTCGAAGCGCTGGAGCATGACCTCGCCCGAGTCGAGCGAGAGGCCTTTGATCGCGTGAACTTCGCCGGTCTCGACCTTCTGAGCCTTGAACACGACGCCCATTCCGCCCTGACCCAACTTCTGACCGAGGAGATAGGGCCCGATCCGGGCCCCCGGACGCCAGCCTGCTCCCTCGCCGCTCCAGACCAAGGCGTCGCCCGAAGTCGGCGGCGCCTCGCCCTCGGTTCGCGGACCCGGCGGCCGAGTTTGGTCCTCCGTCGCGCTGGCGGTGGGGGACTGAGCGGGTTCGACCGCGCCCTGCACAACGCTGCCTTCCAGCCAGATCTCCAGCTCGTGGACATACGCCGCAGCTTCGGGCTCGCTGAGAAAGCCCCCCCCGACCAGCGACCCTGCCAGGGTCGCGTTCGGCTGACCTGCCCGAGCCGCCCGCACCAACCCCAGGTGCTGGGTCAGCGCGTCCAAGGGGACTCGCCCGCGCGTATGGAGGAGACGGGCCAACTGCGTGTCGTGGGGGTTGGGATTCACTCCCTCGAATCTGGCAGCCCAAGGTCATTCTTGCCAGAGCGCTCTTGTTGCGAGCGAGCTGGCGCTTCCCCGCGCGATTTCCGGCTCGGCGCACTAGAATCCAAGCATGCCACCCCTCACCTCTGACGACCCTCGGCTCCAACAGCTCGGCAAGATCGGGTTCGACACCTCCCTCCCCGGCGTCGAGCTCGTCTCGATCGGCGAAGGCCAGGCCGAGGTCCGAATGCTCGTCCAAGACTCGGTCCAGAACTGGTACGGGACGCTGCACGGCGGCGCGATCGCGACGCTCGTCGACAACGTCGGGACGCTGGCGATCATGGCCGCCGATCGCGAAGGACGGGCCGGCGTCACGACGGACCTCAACGTCAGCTACTTCTCAGCAGCCCCGAGCGGGAGCGTGATCCGAGTCGCCGGGCGAACTGTCAAGAGCGGCCTGACGTTGGCCTTCGTGGAGGTCGATCTGTTCCTTGAGACCGAGGGCGAGCGCGGGAAGCACCTCGCTCAGGGGCGCATGACCAAGTTCATGGGGCGCTGAGATGCACGAGTGGCCGCCAGGACTCCCCGACGAGGCCTTCGCCCGACGGGTCTTGGCCTACTTCGCCCGCGTCGGCCCCGGCGAGCGAAAGTTCGTGTTCGTGGCTCCCCTCCGGCTCGTGGCTCGCGACTCGGCCGGCGCCCGGCGCGTCGACTTGGCCCCCCTCTGGGACCGCTACCAGCTCGTCTCGGAGCGCTTTCAAGACGCGCTCGAGGACTTCGCTCGCGCCGCTCGACTCCAAGAAATCAGCACTGCCAAGCAGGAGCAGGACGCAGACGAGGGGCCGTTTAAGCTCTGCCCCCTAATTCGGACCCGCGCCTGGCACCGAGCGGTTCGCGCCGCCGCGACCGACACCGCGTCGCTCTCCTACCCGCTCGCCGACGACTTGACCGTGATCCTGGGTCGCGAGCTCTTGATCGGAGCCCGCCCGCTCCGGCGAGAGGAAGTCCGCAACCTCGACGAGTCTCCCCGGGACCTGTTGGCCAACGCGGTCAGCAAGCTAGGGACCCTCGAGCACCCCGAAGACGCCGGGCCGGCCCACCAGGAGTCCTGCCTGTTGCTCTTTAGCCGACTCGGTTGGCGAATGGCGCTCGGCGCCCCCGAACTCGAGGAGGACGAGGCAGGCGGGGACGCCCCATGAGCGTGAGACCCGACGTCTGGGCCCAGCTCGTGTGTGCCGGCGCCGGCGGGTTCTGTGGCGCGGTGGCCCGGTTCACGGTCACCGTCGGCATGAAGAAGCTGGTCCCCGGGTTCCCCCTCGGAACCATGTTCGTAAACCTCCTCGGCTGCCTGCTTATGGGCGCGGTCATGGGCGCGACTCAAGAATCGCGCTCGCTCTCCCCGCCCGTGCGGAGCTTCTTGACGATCGGACTCCTCGGCTCGTTCACGACCTTCGCGACCTTCAGCCAAGAGGGCTATCAGCTGATTCGCGAACGCAGCCACGGCTCGGCGTTGATCTACGTCGTCGGGAGCGTGGTCCTCGGGCTGCTCTTGTTCCTCGTCGGGAGTGAGCTGGCGATTCGATTCAGTCAGCGCAGCTAGATGCGTCCCCTAAGCGCCGACGCGCTGGCCTTCTTCACAAGCGATCGCGGGCGCAACGCGCTCAGCTCCCTGGCGGATCTCTCCTCAGGGCTGGCCGGGATTGAGGCGCTGCGCGCCCGGGGCTGCTCCGCCGACGAAGCCGCCTGGCTCCTCGATCAAGCCAACCTCCGCCAGCGCGCCCTCAAGAAGCTCGGGCCCGAGGGAGCTGGGCTCTTGTTCACCCAAGAGGCCCTTGAGCAAGCCAGCCACAGGGCGGTCAGCGAGTGGCGCTTTGGTCGCCTACGCGACGCGCTCGGACCCGCCGCTCGAGTGCTCGAGGTTGGCGCAGCGACCGGCGGGGACACCTTGGCCCTCGCCCGCGCCGGGCTCTCCGTCCTCGCCGTCGAGCTCGACCCGATCCGAGCCGGACTCTTGCGCTGGAATGTCGAGGCGGCCGGCTTTACCGAGCGCGTGGAGGTCGTCGAAGGCGACGCGACCGGGAGGTCCTGGCCCGACATGAGCGCGATCTACGCCGATCCAGCCCGGCGCCAGGAAGGCCGCCGGACCCTCAGCCTGGAGGAGGGCAGCCCTCGCCTGAGCGCGCTCCGTGGAATTGGCTGCGCAGAGCTCTTGGTCAAGGCCGCCCCAGGCCTCGACCCCGACGAGGTCCCGCCCGCGCTCGGGCTGGCCTTCGTCTCGCTCCGCCGCGAAGTCAAGGAGGCGCTCCTAGCGGGCGGCTCACTTCGCGAGCACTTCGCGGCAGCACCCGGCGAGGGTCGAGCCTGGATCTTGCCCGGTGGCCACGAGCTGCGCGGCCCAATCGACCTCCCGGCCCGCACCGGCCCGCCGGGCGCCTACATGTTCGACCCCGACCCAGCGGTGACTCGAGCCAGCCTGATTCGAGCCCTCGGGCAAGAGCTCAATGCCTGGCAGCTCGACCCGCGGATCGCGTTCCTGAGCGGGGACACCGCCCAAGAGACGCCCTTCGCGCGCTGCTACGAAGTCCTCGAGTCAGGGCCCCACCGCCGCAAGACACTCGCGGCTTGGGTTCGGAAGCACGAGGGGAGCCGAGTCGACGTCAAACAGCGCGGCCTTCGCGGAGACCCCAACGAGCTCGCGCGCAAGCTCCCGACTCGGAAAGGCGGGCCACCGCTGACCGTGTTCTTGGCTCAGACCGACCAGGGTCCCCTGGCCGTGCTCTGCAAGGACGCGGCTCCTGCCGGGTGAGCGGGTCGGCTTACTTGGGAGGCTCGACCAACTCGAAAGTCGCGCTCTTGATCGCGGGGCTCACGACTCGGGCCGTGAAGCGACCCTGATCGCTCTTGCTGGGGTCGTTCCCGAGCGGGGGGATCGAATAGCGGACCACTGTTCCAGCGACAGACTCGATCACCGGCGGCGGACCGCTCCCTGGGCGGACGACGATCACCAGGCTCTGGCTCGCGAAGTCGATCTTGCGGTCCGCGAAGGGCGAGGAGTCCTTGCTGACCGTGCTGGCCTCAAAGCCCTTCAGCTTGCGCTCGGTGGTGACCGTGAAGGTTAGGACTCGAGCGGGCCCGTCGGGGTCGTCGAGCGAAACCACTGCGCTGTAGTCGTAGACGCCCGTGATCTCGGCCCCGGCGAGGGCCGGGGCCCCG
>JAESQQ010000515.1 GCA_016765095.1 Planctomycetota bacterium
CGGCCCACGCCCCCTGCCTGCGCGCGCTCACGCGTTCACTCTCGGCCCTCGTGGCGGGGCGCACTGCGGAGGCCGCCTTTGGGGGGGGCGCAGAGAACTGCGAGGAGGGGGAAGCCTACGAGGCCCAGGCCTTCGCCGAACTCAAGGGCTGCCTCCGAGAAGCCGCTCTGCACGAGTTGCCGGAGCCCGCCCGCTCTCGGAGTTGAGCAGAGTCCGGCCGAGAGCAGGCTCTGCTTCACCTGCTCGCACGAAGCCTGAGGAGGAACTCCTTCAGAAGAGCCCCGTCGAACCGCCTGGCGATCGTGGCGGAATCCAGCCTTGGGTTCGCCGTCTCTATCGCCACTCGGAGTAGCGACGCTCCTTGTCAGGACGTGGAGAGCCGTCTCTTTGCCCTCCTCTGAGGACGCGAACTCAAGCTCACCGGGCTCAGCTCTCAAACGCCTTGCGAATCTTGATGCGGTCTTCGATGAATCCGAGCCGTCGCAGCTTCTTCTTGTCTCGCTCGCAGCGGACCACGATCTCCTTCGCCGCCTTCAGATTCAGGTTCGGGACGACGACTTGGTCGTGCTCGACGAATAGGTGCTTCCTGAACACGGCTTGAAGATCTCCCGTCTCCCGCCAGGTCCGTTTGAGCGGATCCACGGGGAGGTCGAGGGCGTCGGCCTTGCCTCCACACTCGCTGCGCCAGCGGACCGACTTCTCGATCAGGGCGTTCATTTCCTCCAGGCTCTGCCCGTCCTTGAGCGAGGCGTTGAGGATCAGGTGCCAGTTCATGTAGTCGATCGGGAAGCCCTGGATACGCTCAAACCCAAACAAGGCTGTCTGATCCCGCCGCTTCCGCGGACGACTCCGAAAACCTGTCATTCGACTGTGGCTGCGAGCCAGCCAAACCTGGGGGAAGTAGCCACAGTAGTGGCCCAACCATCGGTACGCGGGGACCAAGAATGGGCAGAGGACCTCTTCTGGAGCAGGGCCAACCTTGTCGTAGATCACGTGCCTCAGCTCACGGCAATGCCAGAACATTTCGTTTCCTTCTTCTCGGGGGATGGTGACTTCAAGCCGACTCCAGCGGCGAGGCTTCGACTCGCTCGCTGACAAAGAGACGACGGGGGCTCAACACCGGCGGCTCCCCGCGCTGGGGCTGCGCGCCCTGGTGGCGTCGCTGTGGGCCAGTGAGAGCCCTGGACGCGCGTCGGTTCGGGTTCGCGAGCCACGCTCAAGGCCTAGACCCCAGGCTCGCTAAGCGTGAGCGAGTCGAGGTTCAGAGCGAGCGAGAGCGAGCCAAGCGGGCCAGCCTTGCTCTTCGCGACCTCAAGGCAGAGGCGGCGGAAGCCGCGCTCGCTGGCCGCGACCTCCGACTGCGAGAGGAGCAACACGCTGCTGGCGTTCGAGAAGAGATCTGCCGGGAGGTCGTGAACTTGGGTCTGCCCTCGAGTCTTGAGGCGGCTCGTCGCTAGCAAGTGCAGGTCAAGATCTCGTGCCAGGTCTCGGAGCCCTGCCCCCACGCTCAGCGAAGCCTGCGGGGCGAGGTGCTCGATACCGTCGTAGACGAAGAACTCCACACCCTGCTCGCGCCGCAGGGACCGGGTCAAGTCGCCGAGAGAATTCAGGCTTCGCGGAGCCTCCAGCGGCAAGTAGATCGGGGCCTTGGCGAGTCGCTCGCTAGCCTCACGCAGCGCGCGACGCTCTCCCCCGCCTAGCAGCTCGGTGGGGAGATTCCTTGGGTGAAACCCCGCGAGGGCTCCGAGCAGGCGCTCTGTCGCTTGAGGCGGGGCCAGAGGTCCAGAGACGTAGGCCACCGGTCGCCCAAGCTTCAGGCCTACATGAAGGAGCAGCGCGATCCCGAAGCTGGTGCGACCGACGCCCGACCTGGCGGCTAGCACCGTGAGCTCCCCGGGGGACAGCCCTCCGCTCAGGGCGTCGAGCCTCTCGAATCCTGTGGTGAGCGACTTGGCTCCCGAACGCAAGCGCAGCGCATAGGACTCAAAGAGGCCCCCGAGAAGCTCACCCGCTCGGCGCGGACGGTTTCTCCCGGCCGAGGGCGTGAAAGCGGCGAGCTGGATTAGATCCTTGAGGATCCTCGCCGCTTCTTCGGCCTCGACACCTCGGGTGAGTTCGAGGAAGCGACAGACGCGCCCGGAGATTCCGCAGCCAAAGCACTTGAAGAGGAGCTTGGCGGGAGAGATGTGGAAAGCAACGGTCTCCTCCTTGTGGAAGGGGCAGCGAGCCCAGAGGTCCCCGCTTGGACTGACGCGAACTCCCTCTACGAAGCCACCGGCAATGAGAAGGGCGAGCCGCGATGCCCCTGGGTTGTCGGCGTTCATGCTCGTGTGACTCTTGTTCCTCGCCGAACCCGGCCGAGTAGCGCGGCTAGGGCGCTTCGCTCGCCAGGCGAAGTGCACTGGACGAATCGAGCGTTCTGATCGGATTTGTCTCAGGGGACCCGAGTCAGTCGACGCACTTGAGAAGCGGGAGGTCTGTAGCAGGGCTCGGTTCGAATCACCCGGAGCTCCACTAGGGCACGCTGAGATCTGGGCGGGTGCCCTCCTCTGGCCGGGCAGGTCCGCCGAAATGCCGCGCGAGGGCGGAACCTGCTCCTCTTCCTCTGGGTCGGGCTCCCCTGGGGTTCCGCTCCTTGTTGGCTGTGCCGGGCGAGTCACGAGCCTCGCCTACTCGCAACTCTCCAAGAAGGCCTCAAGGCGTTCGCAGGAGGAGACCGAGGGCTCGGTGCGAAGGGAGAGCCACGAGTAGAGAGCGGCAGGGCTCCGACCGATCTTGCGCGCGGCGTCCGCCACGCTCTGGCCCGTCTCGTCGAGGTGCTCAGCGAGCTGCCCGATCAGCTCGTCAGATTCGCTCTCGTGATCCTCACCGAGGAGTTCGTAGTCTTCGCAGTAGAGCGTGCCGTCCTTGCAGATCACGACGTCCCCGGAGAACTTCAGCTCTCCTTCGCTCAGCCGATCAAGCTTCTTGCGGAGCTTTTTGTAGGCCGCCTTGACGCACTCCGCAGCGCGTCGAACCATGCGCTCCTCGTCGTCAAAGTCGTCGTCGTCAAAGTCGTCGTCGTCAGAGTCGCCGTCGTCAGAGTCGCCGTCGTCGAAGTCGTCGCTGCCTCGACCTCGACCTCCATTCCCCTGGTCGAGACGGTCGAGGCGAAGGGCCTCCTCGCGCTCTCGATCAAGGGCAGCGAGGGCTTCTACGATCTGCTGTCGCGGCTTCAGCACACTTTCGTAACTCACAGGGGGTCTCCTTTCGCGCCCCGCTCGTCGGGTGCACGCCGGTGCAGGGAACAAGCGCTGGGCTGACTCGCGCTGCCCAGCGCTGATTGCCTGAGCCGGGTGGGGGTGGCGGACGCCGCTCTGAGCCCAACCCCGAAGAGCAGGGAATGAACCGACGAGAAACCGAGAACCATGCCTGGCGTCGTCAGCAGTTGGAGACCCAACTCAAGGGATTGCGGTGGGAGTTATCACGTAAGCGACCTGGCCGAAGAGAGGCGCGCCCAGCGGTCTGGGAAGAGATCGGAGAGGTCCACCACCGCCTCGGCGATTCGGAGCGCGCGCTCTTGGCCTGGCAGCGCGCAATGCGCTATGCCCCACCCTCTCGGGAGCGCCTGGCAGCCCAAGGCCTCTATGCGGCGGGTGTCGCTGCGCCTGGCCCGATCGCTCGCTGCTGGGCCAGGGTCCATGCTCACCTCAAAGAGGACGAGCAGGCAGCTCGCAACGGCGTCCTGCCCTCACGACGCGCCAAGGCCAAGGCTGAGCTCCGCGAGTTCCTCCTCAAGGAGCGGGGAGCGGACACCGGCTACTCCTACCTTTGCAAGTATGCGGGGATCGAGCGCAAGCCCGGAGAGCGCCGTCGCGCGGCTTGGAGACAGCGCGACTCCGAGCGCCCGCAGCGAGGGGCGAACGCTTCGCCTCGACAGCTCAAGGTCCCCTCGTCTCCTCCTTCCCCCCGCGCCCAGCTGGCGCAGGCCCTGGTCCAACTGACTTACACCCTGGGCGCCTCGAGCCAACCATTGGCCGCGCTCCACCTCCTCGCCAGACTCCACGCCTCCAAAGAGCGCGGGCTCCTCCTCGCTCCGGAACAGCTCTCAGCGCTGAAGCGTATGAGTGTGACTCCGTGCCCTTCGCCCCTGAGGGAGGCGCAGCGCCGCTGCCTCCTTGGCGCGGTCCAACTCGTCGAGTCGATTCCGCCTGGCAACTTCAGCCCGGCCCAACTGGGCCGCGCCCGTCGCTCGCCTCCCCCCGAACCGATCGCCGAGCTGCGCGCCGGGCTCGGGTCCCTCCTAGACGCCGTGCTCGAGACCCCCGCTGAGGGTGGGCCCGCTCCTTGGCACTTGGCGCAGGCCTTCGACTGGATCCAAGCCCATGCGGGGTCCGCTCCCGAGATCGCGCTGGAGATTCACCGCGTGTATCAGTCCCTCAGCGAGGTGTTCCCCGAGCGCTGCTTGACCGTCCTCAGGCTCCAGAAGGGCGCCGGCCGCCTCCTAGCATCCCAAGTGTTGATCGCGCCTTTCGCATCCAACCATGCGGCCCTCTCGCTGAAGGGCTGGGAGTCGCTCGCAGAGTTCTTCGAGCAGCGGCGAACCTCCCTTCCCGTTTACTCGGCCCGCGCCGCCCAGCGAGCGCTGACCCCAGGCGCAGCCGAGATCTCGGAGTTCACCCTCCCACTCCTCACGAACCTCCTCCGCGAGGGCGGCGCGCTGGCCGAGTCGCTCCGCTCTGAGGCCCTCCGCTGGCCGCCCTACGCTCGGGCATGGGCTGATCTGGCCCAGGTCGAGCTCTACGTGGAGGCTGGCTCCCCGCTAGCCTTCGAGGCCTTCGACATCCTCCGCGAGAGGGTCGAGGTGACCCTCAAGGGCAAGGAGGCAATGCGAATCCTCACGCGCCTCGTCGTTTGCGTAGCGACCCTCCCCGAGACGGAAGCCGAATCCTACGTGCGCTTGGAGGAGAGCCTCCTCAACCGAATCGAGCGCAGCGAAAACGCGACCCTAGACCGGGCCTCCCACGCCTACCTGGCCTCCAACTACGCCTTGGCCTTGATCGACGCAGCCGAGAATCGCGCGCACTCACGGCCCGCAGAGCGATCTCGCTCCCTGCTGCGGATCGAAGGCTGCATCCGCTATGCCTTCGCTCAACTCGATCGCCTCAACCCAGCACACGTCTGGTCCGAGGCGGTAGCCGGGGGGCTGGAGGCCTTGGAGCGCTGCAGCGCCCAGGAGCCCTCACTCTTGGCGGAAGCCGCTCGAATCGCAGCGGGTCTTCTCGAGCGAAAGGGACCCACCGCCCACTTCGGCGGCCACCTTGCCCTCTCGGTGGGGGCCCTCCGCGGCCAGCGCTGGTGCGAGTCCGTTGCTAGCCTGCGCAGCGCGAACCTCTATCCCTTCGACCTCAGAGAGCTTGTTCTCTTCGTCGCCGACCTGGCGGCCAAGGCGGCTCCCGAGGAGCGCTCTCGCCGAGCGATTGCCGTGGCCAAGCTCGCCCAGGATCACGCTTCGGCTGGCATGGACTTCAAGGAGGACGGACCCGAGTTGGTCTTTCGCTTGGCGGCTCTCCTGAAACCCAGCGAACCCACTTTCGCCTGGTAGCTCTTCTAGAGCCTGCGGGGGCTCAACCTCCAAGCGGTGCAGACGCCAGTCGCGCTCACTCCTCCGCGCAGGGATCGCTCCTTCGACTGCCGAGGGGGTAGGTGCAGGTCCAAGGACCCCAGACCAGAGGCAGGGCGCTGAGCGGATCTCCGCTGGCGCGCAGGTCGAGGATCGCCTGGCGCAGGAGGTGGTGAACCGGGTCCTCGTTGCCTCCAAAGGCCAAGCGATAGAAGCGATCAAAGAGGCGTCGCGCAAAGGCCCCGTCGATCTCCCACGCCGTCCCCACGACGACCGACGCTCCTGAAGTCAAGGCCGCCTCGCTCAGGGCGCCTGCTGTTGAGCAGCCGCTGAGGCACACTAGCGCGCGCTCGTTGAAGGGCGTCCGGAGGAGCAGGTCTCCGACGGTCAGCCGCTCGCCGCTGCGTCCCTCCTCGTCTCCAAGAGAGAGATAGGCCTGCGAGGGGAAGCGCTCGGCGTGCTCCTGGCCTCCTGCGTGCCCGGCGACGTGGACCAGCTCCATTTGCTCGAGTCGGGTCGCGAGCCGCTCCCGCAGCGAGACCCGAGTCCCTTTGATCAGGACGAGGTCCTCTGCATGTGTCAGCAATGGACCGACTTCGGCCACGCTGGCTTCGCTCGAGTCAACCAGTAAGCAGAGGGCAGGGGAGGAGCGGCGGAGGCCGGGGAGAGCGGCCGCACCGCGCAGCGCGAGGAGGGAGCTCGTCGGGAGATAGCTGACGGGCAAGCGATCCAAGAGGAACTCGCCCTCGGGATCGATCGCGAGGTGCAGCGGAGGAGCGTCCCCGGCCACGACGAGCTCGCTTGCCCCAGCGAGCAGCTCCTCTAGAGGAGCCACATAGCCTTCGTAGAGGAGCTCGTACAACGCTCGCCCTGCTCCCTCATTGAAGGCGCGCGCTGCCGCCTCGGGGCCTTGGGTCATGAGTGCGGTTCTGGAGCACTCTGTCCGCTCAGCGAGGCGATCGGCAAACTCGCTCGGGGAGAGCGGGGAGGGGATCTCGACGATCCGAAGCGCCGCGATCCCTTCGCCCTTGTCTCGGCGAAGGAGGGTCGCTCGGAGGGGACCCCGCCGCGCTTGGTAGAACTCGACGAGGAGCGCGTTGGGCGGCAGGGCTGCGGCCAGGGCTGCGGGGGAAGCCGTCGGAGCCGCTGCCAAGCGACCCGGCGCCCCACTCGCCGCGAGGGTCAACTCGAGCTGCTCCACCTCGCTCATGAGCTCGACCCGGCGAGCCCGAGCCTCCTCGCTCGCGTCCTGGGTTCCCCCTTGGTCGAGATCGCGCAGCCGCGCTCGCGCCTCGTCGTAGGCCTCCTCCAACCCAGGCGGAGTCGCTCCCAAGGGGCCCGCCGCGACCGCGTCCATTAGCGCCCAGCCCGTGAGCCGCGAGAGGGTCGCCACCGCTCGATCGACTTCGCTTCGTGCGATCAACTCGTCAAGGTAGTGCTCGGCGATCCGTGTCTTGTTTGTGCCCTGGAGCCAGCGTTGCCGCGCGATCGAGTAGCGGCCCGCGCCGAGGGACCGGGCCGCTCGCTCTAGCTCTTCGTACGATTCGCACAAAGCGACAAAGGACTCCTCCTCTCGACCTGCGATCTTTCTCAGATTTAGGCAGCGAGCCCAAAGTAAGAAGTAGCAGGGGAGGCTCCGCTCGCGAAGCGCTGCCACCCCCTCGTCAAGGAGGGTTAGGGCCCGTTCGTGCTCCCCTGCGTCAGCCGCACGCTTGGCCGCGGAGGCCCGCGTCAACGCTTGCCACCAGCGCCCCTCCGAGACCTCCTCGAGCTGCCCGTACTGGGCGATCGCTCTCGCGTGGGAGATCCAGGCTTGGCCCGGCGAGTGATTGATCGCGTGCGTTATTGCGGCATAGCGATAGGCATGTCCTGCCCAGAGGGGACAAACTCCCTGGAGCTCCTCCGCAGACTCTTCGAGGAGATCGATCGCTCGCCCCCGGCGCGCCTCCCGCGACTCGAGGTGCCCCAGCTCAACCTTCGCGGCGAGATCAATCAGGTGCCCCAAATCGGCCACGAGCTCGGCGGGGAGCTCGGCCTTGAGCAGCGCGCTCGGGTCAACGCGACGTCGCTCACTGGGGGGAGCGCCTCTCGGTCTCCCCGCGACGGCCTCCAGGTCGCGGCGCGCTGCCGAGAGGTCCCAGCCCCCGAGGAGGGCGGCGCTCCCGCGCCGCCAACGCGCGTAGCGCCTCCGAAGCTCGGTTTCGGGCGTGGGTGTCGCGGAGGGATCGCGGAGGGCGAGGAGCGCGAGGTCGAAGGCAGCCCGGGCTCGCGCCCCCTCGCCTGCAGCGAGGTGCGCCTCTCCCGCCCGAAGAAGCGCGAGCACCGCCTCGAGGCCCGACACGGCGCTGGATCGCAGGCTCGCTCTGCTCACGAGGCCTCGTCCTCTTCGAGCAAGGCTTGGAACTCGGGGGTGAGAGGAGGCCTGACGAGGCCTCCGAGAGACCCCTCCTCCAACTCCAGCGCTCCCTCCAAGGCTCGCGAGAGGGAGAGCGGGGCGAACTCCCGGCCAGCCCTCAAGTCGTAGAGGGATACGCGGGAGAGGCTCACTGCTTGAGCGACCTCTGCCTCGGAGCGGCCCCGAAGTGCGCTCACGAGGGCCGCCGCGTCGGGGACTCCGTAGAGGATCAACTCCAAGACGGGGAACAGGTCTCGCCAAGTCGCAGCCCCCGCGAGCGCTGACGCGCGACGTTGTTCGGGGAGCGTCCGACGCCCCTCCAGAGTGCGCTCCACGAAGGGGATCACGATGGTCTCCACGAAGAGGGGAATGTCGGCCTCCGCGAGGAGAGGCTCCCCCGCCCAATCCCCCCCCGCCGGGGCCGCGGCCCCGATCGCGAGCTCTTCGAGGAACTCCTTGGTCACGCCGCGCCCCCGCTTGTCGTGCTGGTCGCGGCCCCAGCCGAAGAGGAGGTCCTCAATCAGCACTCGCTCTCGCTCGCTCTCCGCGTAGTCCCAGACGTCCCTGGGGAAGATCGCGTGGGCAGCCCGCAAGAGAGGCAGCAGGGCGCGCCCCTGGGTGGCGTAAGGCCGGAGCGCCTCCGGGAGGGCGTCGCGGACGAAGAGGGGGAGGTTTCGGGAGAGAGCGGAGCTGAGAGTGCCCCGGCTCGGGCTCCTGTGTACGCCTTCCTCCGGCGTGGCCCCGCACTTGCCGCACCGCGCTGTCAGAGCCCCGTTGCACGTGGCGAAAGAGTGGGCTGGTGTCGAGAGGTAGAGGAGGAGGGTCCGGCGCCAGCGCGGCCTCTCCTCGAGTCGCGCGATCAGCCCCGTCCGCAGCGCCTCGACGAGGAACTCGAGG
The DNA here is from genome assembly GCA_016765095.1 of Planctomycetota bacterium. Classification (GTDB taxonomy): domain Bacteria; phylum Planctomycetota; class J058; order J058; family J058; genus NORP233. Next base: position 8,895 of record JAESQQ010000515.1, read on the forward strand.
GCTCCCTTGAGGTCCTCCTCGCTGGGCTCTGCTCCATGAGGGGCAGAGGTGAGCTGAGGCCACTCGCGCGAAACAAAGCTGTGGGCGCGGCTCAGGTCCTCCGCCAGAAACTCATAGGCCTTTGCGGCAGCGGCTCCGAGCCGCTCGCTCGGGTCACGAAAGGTCCGCCCCCGACCTGCCACGCCAGAGAATGACTGCTCGCGGGCGCTCGAGGCGTCGCGCGAGTCCAAGGAGCCGTCCTCGAGCTCACGAAAGCGCGGCTTGGCGAAGTAGCGATCGACCACCTGATCGACCGCTCGGTGGAGAAGGTGAGAGGCGTAGGGCGGCTGAGTGAGGTCTGTAGGGTTAGTGAGGAGCGCGGCCAAGGCGACCAAATCGGTGGGGCTCCGCTCGCCCAAGGGAACCCCGCTCAGTTCGACCGAGAGGCGCTCGATCAGCGTCTGCACGACTCGCTCGATCAGTGATTCCGGCTCGCGCCAGCGCCGCTTTTGGCTGCCCTCGACCTTATAGAGCTTGACGACACAGTGGCGCGCGACCGTCGACAGAAGACGAGCCCAGAGGGCTTCGCGACGGAGCTTGTCGACTGCGTCGAGGCCTTCCAGGGCTTGAAGACGGAGGTTCTCGTTTAGGAGCCAATGGACGACCTGCTCGCTTCGGCAGCGATCGACTCCGGCCTCCTGCTCCGTCGTCAGCGGGCTCACGCGGCAGAGCTGTCCGAGGCAAAACTCCTGTCCGTAGGTCTTGTCGTCGCCGGCTTTCCAGGAGGTCACCGCCAGGAACTGGTCCTGAAGGACGCTCGAGACGCTCGGTTGGAGGGCGAACCCGCCGCCCTTGATCAACACGACCTCCGGGTGGTCCACCAAGGCGAGGCGAGCCGCTGCGACGGCCTCCGCCCCGCCCGTGCCTAGAAATGTGTCGTGTTCGCGCGCGAGCTCCTCGTCGCTCATGGGCCGAGAGGCAATTCTGTGAGCGACGCCCAGGCGTCGGCCTCGGAGGAGAGCCAACACGCGATCGGCTGGCTCGAGGGATTTCAGCCCGGCGGAGATCGCGCCCGGGGACTCCAGGGCCAGCTCTTGGACCGAAGGGCTCGGGATCCGGCAGAGGAGTTCGCAGTAGAAGCCCTCCACGCACCAACTCTCTGCACCCGAGAGCTCGACCCCAGCCGGGAGCATGCGGACCACCCGTGCCGATCGCTTCGTGACCAGGTCATGGACGAAGTCGCCCACCGCGAGCGGGCCGGAGTTAGGGGGGATGGTTTGGCGTGTACCGGGGATGGTTTGGCGGGCGTAGTCATGGACCTTCGCCTCAGCCTAGCGCGAGCGCGGACACGAGGGCGAGATTGACGAGGGCGGGCGGACATTGCTATCAATCCAGGGGAAGTGCGCTGGGCGCTGGCTGCCAAGGGCTTAGCTCTTCCTTCACGA
>JAESQQ010000516.1 GCA_016765095.1 Planctomycetota bacterium
CGCCACGATGGCAGCGAACATGCGCCCCGGCTCGCCTTGCCGGGCCGGCACAACCTTGCCAACGCGCTCGCCGCGATCGCGGGAGCGGCGGCTGCGGGCGGTCAGAGGAGTGCACGTGAGCAAGCTGCGCGGAATGCTGTCGGTAGAAGAGCTCGAGGAGCAGGTTCGGAGCGGGGAGATCGAGACGATCGTGGTCGGGTTCACCGATCTCTACGGACGGCTCGTGGGCAAGCGCTACGATCCGGAGTTCTTCCTCGAGTCCGTCGTCAGCCACGGAAGTCACGCCTGCGACTACCTCCTGACCGTCGACATGAACATGGAGCCGGTTCCGGGCTATCGGTTCGCGACGTGGGAAAAGGGCTACGGCGACGTGCACCTCGTGCCTGACTTCAGCTCGCTTCGGCGGGCGAGCTGGCTCGACAAGACGGCGTTTGTGTTGTGCGACGTCTACGACGGCAAGACCCACGAGCGGGTGCCTATGGCTCCTCGCTCGCTCCTGAGGACCCAGGTCGAGCGCGCCAATGCGCTCGGGTTCGAGGTCATGGCGGCCTCGGAGCTGGAGTACTACCTCTACGAGGGGTCGTTCCGGGAGGCGAACGAGGCTGACTATCGCAACCTCAAGCCGGCGGGCTGGGTGATCGAGGACTATCACCTGCTCCAGGGGACCCGTGAGGAGCCCTTTACGGCCGCGGCCCGGCGGCACCTCCGCGACTCGGGCGTTCCGGTCGAGAACTCCAAGGGCGAATGGGGGCTCGGGCAACACGAGTTGAACGTGCGCTACACCAACGCTCTGGCCATGGCCGATCGCCACGTCGTCTACAAGCAGTGCCTCAAAGAAGTCGCTATGCAGCAGGGGCGCAGCGTGACTTTCATGGCGAAAGTCGACGAGGACCAGGCCGGTTCGAGTTGCCACGTTCACCTCAGCCTCTGGCGCGACGGCCAGAACGCGTTTGCCGGCAAGACGGCCTTCGGGCCGGTGCAAGGCAGCGAGGTGTTCGGGCAGGTCCTCGCGGGTTGGCTTCGCTACGCGCCCGAGCTGATGCCCTGCTTGGCGCCGACCGTCAACTCCTACAAGCGGTATCAGGCTGGCTCCTGGGCCCCGACTCGGTTGGCCTGGAGCTTCGACAACCGGACGGCAGGATTTAGGGTCGTCGGCGAGGGCCCGAGCCTCAGGATCGAGTGCCGGGTCCCTGGCGCGGACGCCAACCCCTACCTGGCTTTCGCGGCGCTGCTGGCTGCGGGCTTGGCTGGGATCGAGGAAGGCCTCGAGCCGCCGCCCATGTTTGAGGGGGACGTCTATCAGGCTGGCGAGTTGCCGACCATGCCGACCAGCCTTCGCGACGCGACGGACACCTTCGAGGCGAGCGCGGTCGCCAAGGCCGCGTTCGGCGAGGAGTCCGTCGAGCACTTGACGCATTTCTTTCGGACCGAGCAGGCCGCCTACGATCGCGCCGTCACGGACTGGGAGCGGCGTCGTTACTTCGAACAGATCTAGACGTCTCTTGAAGACGCGAAAGGGCTCAGCATGAGGTTGGTAGGCAAGGTCGCTCTGATCACGGGAGCAGGCAGCGGGATCGGGCGTGAGACCGCGCTCTTGTTCGCGGCCGAGGGCGCGAAAGTCGCCGCGGTCGACGTCAACGGCGAGACCGCGGCTGCGGTCGTGGCGGAGATCACGGCGGCGGGCGGCGAGGCGATCGCGGTCCAGGCCGACGTCTCGAGCGCTGCGGATTCGGAGCGAATGGTCCAAGAGACCGAGGCGGCTTTCGGGCGGCTCGACATTCTGTTCAACAACGCGGGCGTGATGCTCAGCGGCGACGACGACGCGATCAACACGAGCGAGGAGACCTGGGATCGCACAATGGCGATCAACCTTAAGGGCGTGTTCTTGGGCTGTAAGTTCGGGATCCCCGCGCTCCAGCGCGCTGGCGGCGGATCAGTGATCAACACAGCCTCCTTTGTGGCGCTCCTCGGGGCGGCCACGCCTCAGCTGGCCTACACCGCCTCCAAGGGCGGCGTGCTCTCCATGAGCCGCGAGTTGGCGGTGATTCACGCTCGCGAGAACATTCGCGTCAACGCGCTCTGCCCAGGGCCGCTTCGGACCGAGCTCCTGATGAAGTTCCTGGACACGGACGCCAAGAAGCAGCGCCGACTCGTGCACGTCCCCATGGGACGGTTTGGGGAGGCCGTCGAGATGGCAAAGGCCGCGCTCTTCCTAGCGTCGGACGACTCGAGCTACCTGACCGGGACCGAGTTCCAGGTCGACGGCGGGATCACCGCGGCCTACGTCACGCCCGAGTAGGGGGCGCTTCCTCGAGCGGCTGTCCGAATCGGTAGTTCTTAACGCGGAGGTTGGCGGAGTTCGCGGAGAGCCGCAGAGGTCGGGAGGTAGGACGAAGGCGCTCGGATTCGGTGGCGAGGGCAAGAGCGGTAGCGAGGGAAGAAGGGAAGAAGGAAGAAATCAACACAAAGAGGCAAAGACGCGAAGAGCGGCTTGGAAGCCGCGTATGCTCGCCGCCGTGAGTGAACCTGAGCTATTTGACCCAACCCTGGCGCTTCTCGAGACGGCCGGCGACCTCGCCGGGCGGATCGACGCGAGCGCCGTTCTTGTGATGGTGAACTACCTCCCCATAGGGGACTGGAAGCCGGATCCCGCGTTGGAGGGACGACTCGTAGTTGGGTGCCGGACCGAGACGGAGCTGACCCAGCTCCAGGCGGCCGGCTACGCGCGGGTGGTTCGGATCCCCCCCGCGCCCCTGAGTCGAATGGCCCAAATCAAAGTCACGATCCTCCTCGGCCTGACGACTGAGATCCTGGCGCAAGGCCAGCGGGTGGTGTGCCTGGCCGGCCTCGTCGATCGCCCCTTGGATCTCCTGTTCGTGACCGAGGCTGGCAGTGGGTTGACGACGCCGCTTCTGGCGACGGGAGACCCTTCCGAGACGATCAACCCCGAGGTCCTGGGGCGGGTCATAGAGATCGCGGTCGAGCTCGGGAACGAGGGTCGGGAGGGGAAGCCTGTCGGAACGCTGTTCGTGATCGGCGATCACGAGCGGGTCAAGCCGCTGACACGCCAGATGATCTTGAACCCCTTCTTCGGCTACCCCGAGGACCAGCGGAACATCCTCGACGACCTCCTGACGGAGACCCTCAAGGAGCTCGCGACCGTTGACGGGGCGTTCTTGATTCGGAGCGACGGGGTGATCGAGTCGGCGGGGACGTTCCTCAAGACCTCGGCTCTCCCCGAAGAGGGTCTGCCGAGCGGGCTCGGGGCGCGCCACCAGGCCGCCTCGGGGATCACCCTCGCGACGGGTTGCGTCGCGATCACAGTCAGTCAGTCGACAGGCCGTGTGTGTGTGTTTCGGGACGGTGAGATCGTGACCGAGCTCGATCAGGCGCACGCCGAAGTTCGCGAAGTTCGCAAGCGCAAGTAGGCGCGAGGAGAGAGCGTGGCAGACGAGACGGAAGCGGTGGACTGGATGGAGGTCGACCACCGAGTGATCTACGGCGACACCGACGCTATGGGGGTCGTCTATTACGGCAACTACATGCGGTTCTTAGAGCTCGCGCGCGGCGCGCTGATGCGGCGTCTCGGCAAGCCCTACGGCGAAGTCGAGAAGATGGGGCTCGTGATTCCCGTGGCTGAGGTCGGCGTCAAGTACATCCGCCCAGCTCGCTACGACGACGAGATCGTGATCAAGATTCGTGTCGAGCGACTGACGGGCGCGAGCATTCGGTTCGCCTACCAGCTCCACCGCAAGGAGAGCGACGAGCTCCTCGCGACCGGCTTCACCCGCCACGCGGTGCTCGACGGCAAGACGGGGCGCGTGGTTCGGATCCCCGACGAGCTCGTGCAAGTCCTAGGCGGTCGCAAAGAGTAGCCCTATCGCTGGCCATGAGCCCAGAGCGCGCCGAGGACGTTGGCGTAGTCGTCGCTCCAAGGCGAGAGAGTCGGCATCTTCACCAGGGACTGCTCAACGAAGCGGTTCTTGAGCAAGGGCTGGAGGTCTGCGAGGTCGTTGGCGAGCGCGTAGGCGGAGCTCGCGTCTTCGAAGCGGCGGGCGAGCTCGAGGGGGTCCTCGTTGACCGTCTCCCGGATCGCGCCCACCAGCGGCGGGTCGAGGGAGGCGGCTGTCGCTCGGACCACCGGGCGGAGGTCGTAGTAGCGACTCGAGATGTGGAGAATCAACCAGCCGTCTGGCTTGAGGCGGCTGCGGTAGAGCTCGAACGCCTCGCGCGTCAGGAGGTGGATTGGGATCGAGTCGCTGGAGAACGCGTCGACCAAGATCACGTCGAATGTCCCCGGCGGGTCCTTGCTCAGTTCGAGGCGAGCGTCCCCGGTTCGGGTCGGGAGCAGAGTGGCCTTGGTGAGCTCTAGGTAGGTGAAGTGCTTGCGGGCCAAGACCTCGACGTCAGGGTCGAGCTCGTAGTAGGTCAGCTCGTCCCGCGGATCGAGGTTGCAGCCGAGCGTCCCGGCGCCAAGCCCCACAATGGCAACTTTGGCCGGTGAAGGCCGCAGCCGAAGTGCGACCCCGAGCGGTGAGTAGGGGCCGAAGTAGCCGATCGGAAACTCCGGGATTTCGACGATCTGTTTGCCGTGGATGATCGTTCCGTGGCTCATTGCGCGCATGTTGGCGGGCTTGCCGTTGACGACGATTCGCTTTCCGTTCTCGTCTCGGAGCGGGATCGTTCCGATTTTGTAGACGCCGTATTCGTTGCGGAACGCGAGCGGACGAACCGGGCTCAGGGCTTGATCGACGCCGAGGTAGATCAGCGCCAGCGAGGCCACGATCAGCGACGCGCTGGTTTGGAGAATGTGGGCCTTTTGGACGTAGGCCAAGATCTGACGACGGCGGAGCGCGAGGAGAGTCAGGCCCAGGGCGCCCAGGGCGAGGGGGTATTCCCAGAGCCCGGTGAACACGCGGGGCGCCACGAAGGCGACCAGGAATCCGCCGATCCAGCCCCCCAAGCTGACGCACAGGTAAAAGGTCGTCAGACGACGAGGCGCCGGGCGAGCGCGATAGAGCTCGCCGTGGGCGACCCAGCAGACCCAGGTCAGGACGACGAGGTGGCCCAAGCCCGCGAACCAAGTGAAGTGACCTCCCGCGGCCCAGAGCACGAGGCCGAACACCAAGATCTCGCCGGTGAAGCGGCGGATGAACCAGGGGTATCGCTCCTTGGGCCCAAAAGTCAGCACGAAGCTGAGGAGGTAGAGGCAGAGCGGAATCACCCACACCAAGGGCAAGGAGCCGAGGTCGGTCGCTATGACATTCGTGACGGCGACGAGGCAGGCGGAGGGGACCGCGGACAAGACCAGCCAGGCCGCGAGGACGCCCGGGCGGATCGCTTCGTCAGAGTCGGCGCCCTCGGACGCTTCTGGCGGCGAGTCTTGGGGGGTGGCCAAGGCGGGGGTGGCCAGTGCGGGCTCTGCGGGGGTAGCCAG
>JAESQQ010000517.1 GCA_016765095.1 Planctomycetota bacterium
CCTTGGCGAGCGCGGCCTCGGCCTCGCCCCGAGCCTGACGGGCCTCCTCGGCGCGAGCCTTCTCTTGGGCGAGGGACTCCTGGATCTGGATCGAGCTCCACCAGCCGCCGGTGCCGAGCGCCAAGAGCAGTCCTGCGACGACGATCGCGCTGAGCGCGCCGAGGGTCGCCAACGCCGGGTTGCGCCGGGCCCAGCGGCGGAGGTGCTGGCCGCGGGTCAGGGCTCGAGCCGTGACGGCTTCGCCACGGAGGAAGTGCTGCAGCTCGTCGGCGAGCGCAGCGCCGTCGGGATAGCGGTCTGCGGGGTCCTTCTCCAGGCAGCGGAGGACGACGTTCTCAAGGTCGAGGGGGATCCGGGGCTCGATCTCTCGCGGCGGGGTTGGGTCCTCGGAGGTCACGGCGACCAGGATCTCGGTCAGGTTCTCGGCGCCGAAGGGGAAGCGCCCGGTCAGGCCGTAGTAGAGGACTCCGCCGAGGGAGAACACGTCGGTCTCCGGGCCGAGGTCCCCGCTGCGGCCCGCTTGCTCGGGGCTCATGAAGACGGGCGTCCCCAGGAGCGCGCTGCTGCGCGTGAGGTGGACGTCGTCGTCGAGCCGCTTGGCGAGGCCGAAGTCGGTCAAACGCGCGTGGCCCTCAAGGTCGATGAGGACGTTAGCGGGTTTGACGTCGCGGTGAATGATCCCCGCGGCATGCGCCGCCCCGAGGCCTGCGGCGACTTCAGCCGCCCACGTCACGAGTTGACGAAAGCTCGGGCGGGCGGAGCCTTCGAGTCGAAGTTTGCCCTCGAGGTCACCGCCTGCCACGTATTCCATGGCGAGGTATGGGCGCCCCGCTTCGGAGCCGACTCCATAGACCTGAACCAGGTTTGGGTGAGCGAGGGTTGCTGTGGCTCGCGCTTCGCGGGCGAAGCGCTGCTTGGCGGCTTCGGCTTGCGAGCCCTCCTGCTCCTTGAGGGTGAGCTGCTTGATCGCGACTCGTCGCCCCAGGCGGGTGTCGTAGGCCTTGTAGACGACGCCCATTCCGCCTCGCCCGAGTTCGAGCTCGATTAGGTATTCACCAAGCGAGGCGGGCGGCAGATCCCCGGCCCAATCTGGAGGAACCCTCTCGAGCCAAGACGCTTCGTCCTCGCTCAGCAGCCCGCGTCGCAGGGCGGACTCTGTCAGGGGGCCCTCGCTCTCGAGGAGGGCTAGGGTCTCTCCGCTAGCTCTGCCGGAGCGGAGCAGCCAGGTGCGAAGGAGGTCGAGGGAGGAGCCCACGCCTCGATCCTAGTCCCCCCCCGGCTCGGGCGCCCGTCGCTTTGGGGGGCGGACGCCAGCGCTCGGGCTCCCTCAGGAAGTGGACAAGGTCGATCAGGGGCGTCCTGCGGGCGTGTCCAGGCCGCGCCGGCGGCTGAACCAGTCCGCGTGTCTAGGCCGCGCCGGCGGGCTGAACCCGTCCCGAGGTGGGTTTCAACTGAGGCGCTTGGCCGCGTCGAAAGCGGCCTAGCCGAGCATGCGACTGCCTGATCCTTTTGGCTCCCCTCTTTCTTCATACGAGTCGCCGGCTCCGCAACCTCTAGCCGGACGAGGCGAAAAGCCAGCGCTCCTGCCGTGGCACCCCCTGCGCTTCCTGTGTAGCCACATCCTGTGGCAGGTATTCCCCCTTCACAGCCCCCCGGCGACGAGTGTCCGAAGTCGAGGCCCCTCGGCCGTCCAGCAGGCGAGAACGAGACCCTCCCCTCCCCCCCACCCGGCGGACCGACGGGCTTTGAGGTCGGTCGAAGGTCAGCGCAGCTCCCGAGCACGATCGGTCCCTACCTGATCGTCCGTGAGCTCGGCGCCGGTGGAATGGGCGTCGTCCCCAACGCTGAGAAGCGCCTCAGGGCGATCGACGAGGTCGCTGCCCGCGAGCGTGCTCGAAGGCCCCGCTAGCTCTCCCTTGAAGCTCTCAAGCCTGCGCTGCCTCAGCGGCTGCGGGCTGTCATACTCAAGGCGTGCAGACGCGACTCGAACGACTGGTCCAGAGCATTGTCGATCTTGGGTTTACGACTCAGGACGAGATCGACGCTCTGGCCAAGGATTGGTCGCGGACTCTGCTCGAGGACGTCACGACTTTCGACGACGACCACGAGACGACGGGCTTCCTCAACTTCCTGCAGACCCACGGGGTCCTCACGAGCCCTCAGCTTCGCGGGTTGATGGCGATCCTCGACTCCGCAGGCCCTCCTCAGCCGGCGGCTTCGACCGACCCCCTCGTCGGGCGGCGATTCGGGGAGTTCGTGACCGAGGAGAAGCTCGGCGAAGGGGCCATGGGCAAGATCTATCGGGCCCGCAAATCCGACGAGGCTGGCCCGAGCAACTATGTCGTCAAGGTCTTCACTTCGGCAGAGAGCGAAGACGACTTGGAGCGGATCCGCCGCGAGGGAGAGCTCCTCGATCAGATCCAGCACCCAAACGTGGTCCGCTCGTTTGGGGGCGGGCGCGAGGGCGAGTGGCACTACTTGATCATGGAGTTCGTGCAAGGCGAGACGCTCCAAGAGCTCATGGAGCGCCGTCGGCGCCTCCCCTGGGAGGGGGCGATTCGTGCGGTTGGTCAGATCGCTCAAGCGCTCCGCGCGATTCACCTCCTGGGGATCGTGCACCGCGACGTGAAGCCCCACAACGTGCTGGTCAAGAGCGACGGGACGCTCAAGCTCTGCGACTTCGGCCTCGCGAAGGCCGCTGACGCGGTCCAGGTCCGCTCGCGGGCCGGCATGATCCTCGGCTCCCCTGCCTACATTGCCCCCGAGCAGTGGGGCGACCATGACGTCGACGCGCGGGCGGATCTGTTCGCGCTTGGGGTCGTGTCCTACTTCCTCGTGACCGGCGCCTACCCCTTTCGCGGGCGGACTCCGGCTGACTTCGCGATCCGAATTCGCGCCGGGGACTACCCCCCGCTCGAGACCCTCGCCCCTGGAGTCCGGCCGGCCTTGTCTTGGGTCGTGACTCAGCTCCTCGAGCGAGATCGTCGCTACCGAACGCCCACGGCCGGGGCCCTCGTCGAGGACTTGGCCCGCGTTCTCCAGCAGAAGCTCCCAAACGTCCCGCGCCTCGAGGGTCCCGGCGGCGCGTTCTTGGCCATGGTCGGGAAGGACATGTTCAAGATCGGGCGGAGCCCAAAGTGCGATCTCTGGCTCGACAACCCCGAGTTGGCCGAGGTTCACGTTCGGCTCGAGCGCACAGTCAGCGGTCTCCTGTTGCGCACGATCGACGAGGCGGCCTGGGTCGAGGTCAACGGGCAGCGCGTGCAGGGAGAGGTCGCGCTCAAGCCTGACGACGAGGTCTTGCTTGGGTCAGGCGAGCCCTGGATCTATCGCGCCGGCAACTTGGCGACGAACCGCAAGGCTCGCCGCCGGGGGGAGTCTGAGCGCTACGACGTCCTGCCCGCGCCCGAGGCGGAAGTCAACGTCGTCCTCCCTGCTTTGACCGTCGACGCGCTCGTTGACGGAGGACACCCGCTGGCGCTCTTGGCCTGCATTGAGGACCTCGACCAGCGCGCGCTGGGCGTTCGAATCGAGCGCTCGGTGAGCGCCGCAGTCTCGGCCGAGGTCGGCTCCGAGCTCGTCCGCCGGATGCGAACTCGGGCTCGCCAGATCGGGATTCGCCGGTGCGAGTGGCTGAGCAACTGCTTGTTCCATACGACTTACGAGAACCTGGGCGCTGAAGTCGACGCCTGGCTGGTGTGGTGGTGGGACGCGCGTGAGCGCTACCCCGTCCAGGTCCGGCCCGAGCGGCCCGTCCAGCGCGCCTACGTGGACATTGAGGCCTCGGACGGACGCCGCCGGATCGGCCTCGACAGAGCTCTAAACGAATGGGCGGTCGGACGTTCCCTCCAGAGCGAAGTCAGCATTCGCGACGCCTCCGTCTCCCGGAATCACGCGACCCTCCTCCGCCTCGGGCGGGGTTACGCCTTTCGGGATCTCGGCAGCCGTCAGGGGGTTCGGATCGACGGAGAGCGCTGCACGCTGGGCACGCTCCTTCCCGGCGACGTGCTCCAGCTCGGCCGGGTCAAGGTCCAGTTCGGGCTCGAGGAGGAGCAGAGCGCGGGTCCCAATCAGCCCGCCTGGATCGACCGGCTCTGCTTCACCGTCCTCGTCGAGGAGGCAGCCCCCCAGGTGATTCGCGCCTTGATTGGGCTTCTGGATCCGGAAGGGCTGGCGGCGAAGCTCTCGCCGCTCCTCGAGCCGAGGGCGCCGGGGGTAACACAGGACCTGCTCGTGCCCTTCCTCCACACGCAGTGCCGCCAGGCCCTCGAAGCGCTCCCTCGGGCCTGCAACGTTGACTACGGCGACGAGGCGTCTCGCTGGATGGAGTGGTGGCACCTCAACGCCAGCCGAACGCCTCCTCAGCTCGCGCCGCAGGGCTGGCTCCTCTAGCCTTAGGATGCGACTGGAGACTCGGACTGGCCGTGGCAGGCCGATAGGTCCGAGGAAGCCAGAGGTTGGCGTGGCCCTCTCTCACCAACAGCTCGGTCCGTACAAGATCCTGAACCTGATCGGGCGGGGCGGGATGGGGGCCGTTTATCACGCTCGGCACCCGAGCGGCGTGGAGGTCGCCCTTAAAGTCCTCCTCGCTGGAGGACGGGCGAATTCGGCCCAGCGGGAGCGCTTCCGCCGTGAGTTGAGCGCGCTCCAGCGTCTTCGCCACAGCAATGTCTTGAGCGTGATCGACGCAGGCGAGGCGCCTGACGGCTCCCCCTGGATCGCTATGCCTCTCGTCCAAGGGGAGGACCTCAAGGAGAGGCTGGCGCGGGCCGGACCGCTTCCGATCGACGAGGTCCTCGATCTCGCGGCCCAGATCAGTGACGCGCTGGCTCATGTCCATTCCCTAGGTCTCGTCCACCGGGACGTGAAGCCTGACAACATTCTGTGTCGGGAGCAGGACGGACTTTCGCATTGGATCCTGACCGACTTCGGACTCGTGAAGGACTTGGAGGTCAAAGAGAGCCAAGCCCTGTCCAGGTCGGGCGCGATCCAGGGAACGCCCGGGTATTGGGCGCCGGAGCAGGCCGCAGCGCGGCCGACGGGGTCCTTCACCGACGTCTACGGGCTGGGAGCGTTGCTCTATGCCGCGCTGACAGGCACTCCGCCCGTGAGCGGGGTCACCTTTTGGGAGGTCGTCGTCGCGACTCAGCAACAGGCGCCTCGGCCTCTTCGGGAGCTCCGCCCAGAGGTTCCAAAGGCGCTCGAGAGCCTGATCATGAGGTGCCTCGAGAAGGACTCTGCCGATCGCTTCGCCGACGGGGCCGAAGTCGCTGAAGCCCTGGAAGGGCTCTCTGCCGCGGCGCCGGGCGTCCGGTCTGGGACCTTGCTCGGTGGACTTGCCTTGTTGGCGACGCTCTTCGTCCTCGGAGTCGCCGCGTTCGGCGAGTTGGCGGCTCCCGCCCGGACGCCGACCCTGATCCGAACCCCTGGCGCGAGCGTTGAGTCGAGCGCCGCCCTCTCGCCTGCGTTCGCGGGGGCAGAATCTCGGGTCGTCGAACTCCGGGCGCGGGCTCTCGAGGGCGATCGTGAGGCCTGCTTTGACCTGGGGCGGCTCTTGACCGCGGGTGTCGAGGTCGAGCAGGACCTGAGGGCTGCGGAGAGGTGGCTGACCCGAGCCGCCGAAGGAGGGCACCTCGACGCTCATTCGGTCTTGGCGTCCCTCCTCGTGCAACGACGCGGCCCCTCCTTCGACCGAAAGAAGGACCAAGCTGCGGCCTACACGATCGCGGCGAGGGGGGGCGTCGCCGGTGCGATGCTGCCCCTCTCGGGCCTGCATAGGCGGGGGTTGGGTGGCGAGCGCGACTACACGGAGGCTCGTCGCTGGATGCTGGAGGCCGTACGGCACGGGGTCCCCAGGGCGTCCGAGCAATTGAAGGCCTTGGAGGAGGAGATCGCGGCGGCCCGCGGTGACGACTGAGCAAAGGGTCTCATAACCCCTGTCGCCACAGCCGAAAGGGGGCCAGTCGAGGCTCAAGACAGCAGGGGCCGCTGCCGAAGATGAGACTCAAGGCGGTCGCCGCTGAGGCGCCCCAGGGAGGACACCATGAGTTGGATCGCGAAGGGTTTCGAGCAGGTCTCCGCCCCGTGCTGCCCGTGGCCGGGTGAGTGCGGCTGTGCTCCCACGGCCCAGGCGGAGGTGCGCTTTCGGGCGATTTCGCGCTCTGCGCCGCCCCTCTCGAGCCTAGATCTCAGCGCGTCCGGCGACCACTGGGAGGTCGTGCTCGCCGATCTGGTTACACTTCGTTAGTCCAAGGCCGAGCTAGACTTAGCTCCCTCGAGGGCCGCCCCGTCAAGGGCTGTAAGCCCCGTGAACTCTGGGGTTGGGGCGCTTCAGGCCGCACCGTCGCTCTTCGCAAGCGGCACCAGATCCGTTAGGTTCTCGGGGCTGAAACGTTTACGAGCGCAGAGAAAGAGGTGTCATGGGGCAAGTTACAGGCAATTCCCCATCCACCTATCGCGCCTACCTGCGCGGGGCCGTGGACCGGATTCCGCAGCTTCAGGGTCTGAGCGACGACCAGCGCCTAGCGCTGAAGACCGTCTCAGCGGTCCTGCCCTTCAAGGTCAACAACTATGTGGTCGAAGAGCTGATCAACTGGGACGACATCCCAAACGACCCCATTTACCAACTGACCTTCCCTCAAGAGGGCATGCTCGCCACCGACGACTTCCGGCGGGTCCGGGATCTCATTCACTCTGAGGCCAGCCCAGGTCAGCTTGCAGTCGCAGTCGAGGAGATTCGCCGCGGCCTGAACCCGCACCCGGGGGGCCAGCTCGAGTTGAACGTGCCTCGCCTCGACGGCGAGCCCGTGGCGGGGCTCCAGCACAAGTATCGGGAGACCGTCCTGTTCTTCCCAAGCCACGGTCAGACCTGCCACGCCTACTGCACCTATTGCTTTCGGTGGGCCCAGTTCGTCGGTTCGAAGGAGCTCAAGTTCGCCAGCAGCGACGTGACAACCCTCGTTCGCTACCTCGCGGAGCACCCGGAGGTCACCGACGTCCTGATCACGGGCGGCGACCCCATGACCATGAAGACTCGCGTTCTGCGGCGCTACCTAGAGCCTCTGCTGGAGGTCGAGACCCTGACTTCGATCCGGCTCGGGACGAAGTCGGTCGCCTGGTGGCCTCAGCGGTTCTTAGAAGGCGAGGAGGCAGACGACTTAATGCGGCTCTTCGAGCAGGTTCAGGCTCGGGGCAAGCACTTGGCCTTGATGGCCCACTACAGCCACCCGCGTGAACTCTCGACTCAGGTGGCTGAGCAGGCTCTCCGTCGAATCTCGTCAAGCGGGGCGGTCGTGCGCTGCCAGGCTCCCTTGATCCGAGGCGTCAACGACAGCGCGGAGGTCTGGGCAGAGCTCTGGAAGCGACAGGTCCGCCTCGGCGCGGTCCCCTACTACATGTTCGTTGAGCGAGACACCGGGCCGAAGGAGTACTTCAAGGTCCCGCTGGCTCGGGCCTTGGACTTGTTTCAGGAGGCCTACGGCACCATTTCGGGCCTGGCTCGGACGGTTCGGGGCCCCACGATGTCCGCGACGCCGGGCAAGGTTCAAGTCGTCGGCTCGACCGAGGTCGCTGGCGAGCGCTTGTTCGTCCTCAAGGTTCTCCAGGCCCGCGATCCACGTTGGATCAACGAGATCCTGTTCGCACGCTACGACGCGGAGGCGGCTTGGCTCACCGAGCTTCGGCCTGCGCTGGGGAGCGACGAGTTCTTTGCGCAGACCCCCAGGCAAGCTGCCCCGAGGGCTTCTCGTCCCTCCGCGCGGGTGGCGCTTCCGCTCGCGGAGGTCCTAGGGTCCTAGGACGCCCGCGCTTCGCGCGGTTGAGTGAGCCAGGTTATTCGCTGTCGCCGTCGCCGCCCCATTCGCCGTGGACCGTGCGCATGCCGGTCAGGGGCTCGTCGTACTCGTCGCTCTCGTCGTCGCCGATCTCCTCCTCGCCGCTTTCGTCGTCGCCGATCTCCTCGTCGCTGATCTCGTCGCCGCTCTCCTCGAGGGTCATGAGGTCGTCAGCGGTGAGGACCTCCTCGTCGTCTTCGATCGGACTCGGCTTGAGGCCAGGGAACCCGAGGCGGAAGTCGAACTCTCGCTCCGTGACGATCCGGGGCTCGTCGAGCACGACTCGGCCGATCCACTGGATCAAATCGGTGTCGAGGAAGTAGCTGTCGGGGATCAGGTCCCAGTCCGGGTAGTCCTCTGCGATTCGCCCGGCGTCCCGAATCAAGTCGTCGAGGTCGAAGGGGTCGAGGAAGAAGACCAGACCGCGAATCTCCTCGCCCTCGACGTCGAGCGAGGTCGAGTCGCACGTGTCGGGGTGGTCGTCGCTTGGGAACACGGAGAATTGGGGGAGGTAGCTCGCGTCGGGCATGTCTTCGTTGAAGCCGAGCACGAGGTGGAGCGCGATATTCCGATTGAGCAGGATTCGGAAGGGAGCGCCCCAGCCCTCGTAGCGCTCGATTCCGAACATGAAGCGCTGGCTGAGGGCGTCGAGGTGACGGTAGAGCCCCGCTGGATTGTCCTTCCGCAACGCCTGGAGCTGGTCTATCTGGAGGATCTCGTTCTGGGGAATGCCGTCGTCGAGGTCGTCAGGGTCGTCGTGGGGCATGGGGTCCTGGGTGTGGGTGGGAGGGCGCGAGGGCGCGCTACTCGTCGTCAGATTGCCACAGGTCTCGGAACCAGTCGATCGTCGAGAGCGGGTTGAGGTAAGCGGTGATCTTGGGTCCCTCTTCGCTGGTGAACGAGCCGCGGTAGTTGTAGCCCGCGCCTGGAATCCACTTGAGGAACTGGTGGAGCCCACCCGAGGTGTCGAAGGGAACGACGTCGATATCAATGTAGCCGTCGTAGCGGAAGATCCCGTCCTCGCCGTGGACCTTCATATCGCGGCCCCAGAGGTCGGCGCTCTTGATCCTGAGGCCGGTCTCGTTCATGCGGAAGTCGAGGGCTAGGTTGGGCAGGGGCTCCTGGGAGTCAGACCCTCGAATCGTGGCGACGACGACCTGGAGCGCCTTGAGGAACGCGGTGTCGAGGAGGTTGGAGTCTTCGAGGCGCAGTTGGCCTGCGCCGGAGAAGGGCCGCGGCCGCCCCGCGAGGTCGGTCCCGCCGCCCCCGCACGAGATCTTCGCGCTCAGCCGTCCGCGGAAAGCGAAGGGGATCTTGCCCTCCTTGGGGGGCTCGTCCGAGAGCCGATCCAGCTCGCGCATCATGGTCGCGAGCCTCCCGAGCCGCACGTCGCGCCCGAGGCCGAGGGCGAATTCGCAGGCGTAGGCGCCGTCTTGGAAGTCGTAGTCGGCCCGCCCGAGGAAATCGCCCTCGTAGAGCCGCGCGCGGAAGGGCTTGCCGGGCACGCCGAGCGAGAGCTTGCCCCCCTGGATTTGAAACGGACCGCGAAGGTCCCGGAATGACTGCTTGAAGAAGTCGGCTCGCGAGAGGTAGAGTTCGCCAGCGCAGCTCCCCTGCTCGAGCTCGGCGAAGCGCCCCTTGAGTCGGATCACGCCGGACATGTCCGTGAAGCCGATTCCGTCCGCGCGCTCGCCGGGCCGAGGGGGCGGGGCGTCGTCGAAGCGAGTGAGGGTCATAGCGGCGTCGCGGAAGCGAGTCTCGGTCACCCAACGCATGGCGTCGCGGGGGTCGGTTGGCTGGTAGATCCAGGCCTCGACGTCGAAGGTCCCCGCCAGATCGAACTGATCGAGGGTCTCGCGCCAGGTCGCTGGGAGCCGGGCCTCGAAGCGCTCGCGGAGGCTAGTCGGTCGATCGGGGCCCTTGACCAGGGGGTAGCGCTGGAAGTGCGTGATCGAGACGCGATAGACCTGCCCGGCCTTCCCGCGACCGGGGAATCGCTTCTCGCGCCCGGCCTCGCGCCGGATTCGAATCCGGGCCGCGTCGGGGTCCGCGGGCGCTGTCCCCCCTTGGACACGCGGGGGCGAGAGGAATCCGGTCAGGTCGATCTTGACCGGCTCGCCGTCCTCGATCCGGGCCGTTCCTGTCAGGCCGCTGACGGGGACGGCGGCGAAGTCCGCCCGAACCAAGGCCCCGCGTGGGCGAGCCTCAATGTGCACGTGCACTGTGTCGTTGGGGGACGCCTGGAAAGTCCGCAGGCTGAGTTCGGTCGGGCCTTCGACGTAGAAGGTCTTGAAGAACTCCTGGGCGGCTTCACCGGCGAGCGCTCGGGTCCGCTGGTTGATCACGAGGCCGCGGAGCTCGACGGGCATGTCGAATCCAGTGATCTCGCCGTCTGCGAGGCGGATCTCGCCAGCCGCGAGGGTCAGGCGGGCCTTGGCGGTCGTGGCGCTCATGTCTCGGAACGTGATCCGCTCGGGGGCGATCCCGATTCGCCCCTCGAGGTCGGTCACGGGCGCGGACTTGAGCTGGCTCATTCGCTCGTGGATTCGGTGGAGCGTGATCCTCCCCTTGGTCGCCCTCAGCTCGCCTCGGACGTCGGCCGGGCGGCTGGGATCGAGTCGGATCTTCAACGAGCCGCTCAACTCGCCGCTCGGCGAGAGCACTCGGAGCGCGTCGCGGGTCCCCTCGGGGAGGACCTCGACGAGGGTCCGCTCGAGGGGGACCCGCTCGAGCGTGACGTTGAGTTCGAGGGGCGGCGGCTCGGCACCTCCGAGGTCGATCCAGCCCGTGACTTGGAGCGATCCGCCTTGCGGCTTGCCCCCCAGCACCCGCCGGGCCACCGCGTCGTGGAGCAGGACTCGGTCCACAGCGACCTCCACGTGGAACCGCTCGACGCGGAGGGGGACGTCGAAGGCCTTGGGCCGGACCTCGAGTCCAGCTCCGACGCCCTTGACCCAAAGCGCCTGGGGGCTCTCGATGTGGACTTCGACTTGACGCGCGAGTCCGCTCGGCCGGACGGTCTTGAGCAGGTCGCGAATCAGGGCGGGGAGGACTTCGACCTTGAGTTCGCCGATCGTGGCGTTGAGGTTGGCGTCGAACTCGAGGCCGTC
Source organism: Planctomycetota bacterium (assembly GCA_016765095.1). Classification (GTDB taxonomy): domain Bacteria; phylum Planctomycetota; class J058; order J058; family J058; genus NORP233. Next base: position 10,943 of record JAESQQ010000517.1, read on the forward strand.
CTTGGGCTGAGTCGGAGGGAGGCTCAGGGTTCCGCTCGCGAGCGCGGCGATCACTCCCTCTCCTTCGAGGGCGAGGTCGAGCGCGATGTCGATTCGGTCCGGGGCCTCTTGTTCGTCGGTCGCGAACTGAGGCCGGACCTCGAGCGTGCCCGTCGCCACGAGCGGGATCGAGGCTTCGAGGTGGTCGAAGCCGACCTTGCGGAGCTTGACCTTGATCACGGGCACGATGGGCGCGTCGAGGTGGGGCTTGGAGACCCGGACGTCGAGGTCGATCTCACCGCCCTTGAGCCGGAAGGGCTCGATCATGGCCTTGCTGTTCCCGGGCATGGCGTCGATCAAGCCCTGTCCGATCGGGACGTTCTTGGCCGTGACGTGCACGCTGATCAAGTCACCCGCCATGACTTGGGCCAGGACTTTCGCGGTCCCGCCGTGTTCGAGGGTCCCCTCGCAGTGGACCTGGACGTTGCCGCCTTCGCGGAGCTCGAACCAACCTTGAATGTTCTCGAGACGCTCGGGCACGTCGCGGAAGGAGGCTGAGAGGCGGCCGTCGAGGCGCGGGACCCAGACCGCGATCTGGGGCTCGGAGTTCTGATCGATCTTCACCACGTCGCGGACCGCCTCGATCCACTCGCGTTGCTGGAAATCCACGAATCGGATCGCCGCGTCGAGCCCCTTGGATCGAGGCTGCTCAGCGCTCGGGATCATGTCGCCCATCGCGTTCACCTCGAGGACGGCGTCGGGGTCTATGAGTCCGCGGATCTTGCGCCCGTCGGACAGGACCAGAGTGTCCCGCTGCTCGGGACCCTTGCTGATCATGATGTGGGCCTCGGGGACTGTCCCCTGGGGATCGAACAGGTCGTAGACCGCGCGAATCTTGGGGGGGATCGCGTTCACGAGGTGGGGCGCGAGGGGGAGGTCGTAGGCCTGAACGGTGATCTGGAGGATGACGTTCTCGGTCTCACGGCCGGGGTAGACGGTCCCCCGGCTGATCAAGAGGCCCAGGCCCGGGTCGCCTGGCTTGGCGCCGCTGATCTTGGCGTGGACCTCCTCCCAGCTGACGCCAAGGAAGCGGAGGTTTCCCTCGGCGACCGCGATCGAGATCTCGAACCGGCCGCCCTCGATATCGACCAACTCGACGGGGAAGCCCTTGGCCTTCATGGCGACCGCGTGGGGGGTCAGCGAGAGGTCAATGCTGATTTGCTCTTGAGCCTTGGTGATCCGGGCCACGAGGTCCGCCTCGCCTCGCAGCGGGTTGATCACGTCCCAGACCTCCGTCTGGAAGGTGGGCGGGATCAGGCCGCGGATCGCCCGGCTGACCACCGCCTTTCCGTGCGCCACGACGGAGAGCGGGCCGCCCGCGGTCTGGCTGAGCTCGACCGTGAGGTCGGGGAGGACGGCCTTGAACTCCTCGTTCCAGCCGAGGCCCTTGATCACCTGCTTGGGGCTGAGCCCCGTCTTGGGGACGACGGAGCCAATGCTGAGCGAGAGCGCGCCCTCACACGAGAGGTCCTTGAGAATCCGGATCCGTCGGTCTGGGAGGGTCCGGAGCTCCGAGACGAGGATCGTGGCGCCGATCCCCTCGAAGTCGTTCCTAAGCCGGAGGACCCCGCCTTCGATCTTGATGTCCAGGTCGAGGGGGAGGCTCGTGACCGGCTCTTCGTCTTCGGTGCTCTCGAACGCGAACCCCTTGATCTTCCCCTCGCGGGTGATTGTGAGGTTCGCGGTCGGATGGATTGCGGTGATCGAGAGCCGGGTCGGGATCAGGCCGTCGCTCTCGACCTTCAGCGTTGGGACCTCGAACAGGACGTCTTCGGGCTTGGTGCTGCCCTGTCGGTGGATCTTGACGTCTGAGAGGGTCAGCGTCCCCGTGAAGAAGTTGAACTCGGTCTTGGGGCCAAACTGGGCCGAGTAGCCCGGCAGCGCGGCGCGCACGAAGCGCTTGGCTTGGGCCTCGAGCTCGCGGGGGTTGCGGAGGAAGAGCCGGTAGTCGACGTAGACGTTGGCCGAGACCGTGAAGAGCACGATCGCGACCGCGAGGTGTCGCCGCGTGAACCTCTTTCGCAGGTTGGTGAGGGCTCCCATGTGGAGCGCATGATAGGCGGGCTCGATCGAATCCGCAGGCTCCACCGGCGCGAAGGGGCCGATCTCCCGGGTGAGGCTCCGCTGGGGCCCTACTCGCCGGGAACGTCGGCCGGGGGCTCGTCGTCTGCGGGAACGTCGGCCGGGGGCTCGTCGTCTGTGGGAGCGTCGTCCATGGGAACGTCGTCCATGGGAGCGTCGTCCATGGGCGTGTCGGCGTCGCTCGGAGCCTCTTCGTCCAGGTCGTCCTCGACTGTGTTACTGACGGTCAAGGTCTCGGGGGTGGGCTTGGCCTTGGACTCGTTGCCCGCGAAGAAGGCCCTCAGGCCAGTGGTTGGAGCGTTGCTCCGGAGGATCTTGGCCTTCGCTAGAGCCACCTCGTAGTGGTCTGAGAACCGGTCCATTTCCCGCTTTGAGGTGTCGATCAACTCCTCGCACTCGAACCGACTCATGCCCGCGCGGACTGCGCGACGGCAGTAGCGAATCGCTTCCTTCTCGGAGAACCCAAGACGCATGAGGTCCTTGTAGACCGGCAGCCAGTGGAGGGCGTTTCCGCAGTGAGGCGGGCGGTCGATCATGCGCTCGAGGGGATACCACAGCTCAACGGCCTCCTCGGTCGGCAGCCCGTAGGCAAAGGCGTCCTGGTCCTTCTTCTCTGACGTTGCTCCCTGAGCGACGTGGGCGGCGTCTAGGGCGTCGAGGAATGCCTCAGCGTCCTCCTCGTGGATATCGAGGAGCTTATCTATGTCGCGGGCGCTGACGGTCGTGCGAGCGCTGCGGCGAACCTGGTGGTCTGCCTCCTCGGGGAGGACCCCAATCGCGACCATGCCGGTGAAGACCGACGACCAGCGCAGGGAGCTGGCGTAGTAGGGCGGGTGCTCGAGGTCGTCGCAGAGCTTATCGAGGAGCTCCTGGGCCAAGACCTCTTCGTCGATCTCGGTCTCTGCCTCAGGGGCTTGGTTGTTGTGGTTGTGCGCACAGCCTGCGCTGAACACCCCGAGCAAGATCGCCGCGGCGAAGAGTCGTGATTTCACAGCCCACCTCCAGTGATGCGCGCCAAGATAACTCCAACTGGGGCTGATTTCTTGCTTCTTGGCGGGCGTGTTTGTTCCAAGGGCCAGAGCCGTCGCGCGAAGGGGCTCCTCGTCAGCGATCGCGGAGGGCGCCGGTCAGGCCCGCGGAGGAGCCCAAATGAGCGTCCAAGGCGGCTTGGCGCCGGAGTCTGGCCTTCGCTGGGTCCAACAGGCGACGGTCTTCCTTGCGGAGGAGCGCTGCGGCCAGGTCGAGGACGAGGGCCTGGTCCTCGTAGGTCTGCGCTCGGTTCTTGCTCGCGCCGCCAAGCGAGTGGCCCAGCGCGCTCCGAAGCCGACTGCGGCCCCAGGCTGCGAGGCGATCGGTTCGCCCCCCGTAGAGGTCATGCCTCACGCCGAGGCCGGCTCGGAGCCAGCGCGCCTCGCTGAGATCGAGCTCTGTCAGGAGCACGTGGGGGCGCCGCTTGGCGGCGTAGATATCTCTCAGGGCCTTCGCTGTTGCCTCTCGGTTGGCCTCGATCGCGGCGCCGGCGTCGGCTGCGATCTCCTCGCGCTCGGATTCTTCCCGGGCGGCAGCCCAGGCCTCGAGGGAGCCGTAACGAGCGAGGAGCCGAGCCTTGAGCGCGGGGGTTCGCTCGAGGCGCTCGAGCGAGGCGCGGTGCTTGTCCGCGAGGACCTTGGCGCGCTCGCCGAGCTTGGCCATTCGGGCCATGAGGCGGGCCTCCTCGTCCTGGAGCGGTGTCAGGAGCCAGGCTCGGTAGGCGTCCCAGGCCTCGCCGTAGGTCGCTACAGCCGCGGCCACAGCGTCGGGTTTGGGGTTCTTGGCGAAGGCCTCGATCAGGGTCAGGCCCGCCTCGCCCAGGGCCTCGCGGGCCGCGCGGGCGTCCTTCCAGGCGTTGAACTGGCGCTCGATCGCGTCGGCGGCGATCAGGACGATCGTTGTCTCGGCGACGGTGTAGGCGAAGCTCCCGAGGCGACCGGCGCGGCGGAAGGTCAGCCCGAGCCGCGTCAGCCGAGAGGAGCGGGCGCCGACCCAGCGGAGCGCGCTGAGCTGAGTTCGGACCGCGGTCGAGGCCAACCCGAGCGCGGTCAGGGAGACCGCGAATCGCTCCCCGTCGAAGGTCCCCGTCGCGAGCTGGGGGAGGGCCAACCCGGCCGCCAGGGCGAGGTTCGACTTGAGGAGATTGCTCACAAAGCGCGGCCGGACGTGGGCTTGGAGGTAGCGCGCGTAGGCGACCTCGCCGGCCCGGGCGCCTACCGCGAAGAGTCCGTAGTGGACGAAAAAATCGGTGCTCGCGAGGCCGTCGAAGAACTCTCCGATCCGGAGCTTGTCGCCGGTGTGCATGACCACCGCGAGCTCCTTGAGGAACAGCGCGAGCGTGAATCGCGCCAGCCCGCTGCCCTCCTCGACCAGGACTCGGTCTCGGAGGAGCGTCTTCCAGCGGAGCGTCTTGTCCGCCCGGCGGTAGCGATCGAGGAGCCCGGCCTTGCGGGCCAACTCGGTCTGATACTTGGCCGTCAGCTTGTTGACCGAGGCCTCGAGCTTGGCGGCGAGCTCGGGCGAGCGGGGCCGGAGGCTCTCGATCACCTGTTCGCGCGTCGCCTGGAGGTAGCCGAGCTTCCCGACGACCTCCCAGCCCCTCATGTCGCGCACGTTGTCGAGGCGGTCGAAGTATTTGAGGACGTGCGCGCTCTTGGGGGCGGTTCGGAAGCGCTCGTAGTAAGCCTTGTCGCGGGCGACTTTGTCACCACGGAAGCGCTCGATCGGGTCGAGGGTGACCCACTGCACGATCTCGGCTGTCTTGGGTCCAAAGGCTGCCCGGATCTTCTCGATCCCGACCTTGGTGTCCTCGACCACGTCGTGGAGCACGGCGGCCTCGACCGCCACGCGATCACCGGGGGAGCCCTTGAGGAGCGCCTGGCTGATCCTCAGCGCGTGGAGGATCGCGGGCTTCCCGCCGCTTCGCACTTGCCCGTGGTGGGCCTCGCGCGCGAACTCGATCACGCGCTTGTAGCGCGCCAACTCCGCGGGGCTGAACCCAGCGGCCTTGGCGGCGGCCACGGTCTCGGCGATCGACTTCTGGATGTCCGCTGTCAGGTCTTGGCCTGTCGCAGGAGCGAGCAGTGCCAGACAGAGCAGGACGGGCGCTAGGGCAGAGCGGAGCGAGATTGCGGATCGAGTGGTCACGTTAGGGCGAGGGCCTCCTCGGGCTCAGTCGTCGCTCTCGCCCATGCGCTCGAGGGCCTTGGCCGCGCCTTCGTTGCTGGGGCCTGCGTCGACGATCCCCGACTTGTGCTCGATCAACTCGGTGTCCATGCGCTTGGTCTTGGCGATCAAGGCGACGAGGTCCTTGAGGACTTCGGCGTTGGCTGCTCTCCCTTGGGCGCGCAAGGCGGCGGCGACTTTGTTCAGGATCAGGGTCTCGTCGTCGTAAGCCTGGAGGCGGTTGGTCGAGGTGGACTCGAGGGCGTTGTTGAGCCCGCGCTCCGACCAGCTCCGACCGACGTTTGCGAGGACGTCGCCTCGAGTCCGGTAGGGGTCGCCAGCGGCGCCCCGCTCCGCGCCGAGCAGCTGCCAGTCGAGGTCCTCGACCCCGTCGAGGATTCCCTTTGCACGGCGATCACCCTTGTAGACCTTGTTCAGGCCCGCCTCGAGCGCGTTGAGGTAGGAAGCTGAATACATGTCGGCTTTGCGGTCGAGCTCCTTCTCGTCGGCCTTGACGAGGCTGTCGGCGTAGCCCTCGAGCGAGCCGTAGCGCCGGACCATGCTCTTCTTTAGAGCGGGGTAAGACTCGAGGCGTCCCAAGGCCGCCGCGCGCTTGTCCGCGGCGAGCTTGGCGTCCTTAGCGAGCTTGGCTATGCGCTCGGCGTAGACCGCCTCTTCCATGTAGAGCGGGGTGTAGAGGTAGTTGCGGTAGTCGATCCACTTCTCGTGGTACTTATCTGCCGCGTCGTTTATGTCCTCGGGCGTCGCGTCGGCGTCTCCGGCGGCCTTGAAGAACGTCCGGCCCGCGTCGCGCATGCGATCGCGCGCCTCGGACAGCTCGAGCTTTTCGTTGACCCAGCCGCCGACCTCGTCGGCGAGGTAGAGGACGACCGCCAGCTCGGCGGCGGTGTAGAACCAGCCGGTCATGCGCGCCAGGCGGGTGCTCAGGCCGAGGCGGGCCAGGGTGCCCGCGCTGCGCGCCTTGCGGAGGTTGACGACCCACTTGATCCCGGCTGCGCCGCTCTTGACCGCCGCGCTCGAGAGCGAGAGCGAGCCGAGCGAGATCGTGAGCGCCTTCCCGCTGAAGTTGCCCTCCGCGATCATGGGTAGGGCCAAGCCCGCCCCGAGCACGAGGTTGGTCTTGAGGATCCCGTTCACGAAGCCGGGCTTGATATAGCGCTGGGCGTATTTGACGTAGGCGACTTCACCGATCCGGGCGCCGGCCACGAACAAGCCGTATTGCTTGTAGAAGTCGGTCGTCATGAGCCCGTCGTAGAACTCCTCGATCCGGCTCCGGTCGCCGGTCGCGGCGACGGTCGCGACCTCCTTGAGGAACAGCGCGAGGCCGAAGTGAGCCAAGCCGCCGACTTCGCTCAGCGCCTTGCTGCGAGTCAGCTCCTTCCACTTGAGCGTCCCGTCGGCGCGACGAAAGGCCTTGAGCGGGTCCTTGCCGCCGAGCGCGGCGTCTTCGAGCGCGCGGATCCGCGCTCGCTCGCTGCCGTAGCGCTTGAAGACCTTGAGGCGCTCGATCAAAGAGCGGGTGTGGGCCTTGCCGACGGGGTTCTTGAACACGCCGACCGCAGCCCGGATCGCCATGTCGCTCAGGGGTCCGCGCGCGATCTCATAGGCCCGCACGCCCTCCATGTCGGCGACCTTCTCGACCTTGACGCCGCTGACGTGCGCCAACTCGTGGGCGGCGATCAAGCCGACGGCCTGGCGAATCACGGCCCGGCGGGCCTCAGAGGGGAGGTTGGCGGTCTTTTCGGCGAGGGCGTCGAGGAGCCCTTGGCTGATTCGAACCTTGGAGCCTTGGGCCTCAGCGAGCACGTCGCTCGTCTTGACGATCTCGAAGGTCGAGGTTTGGAGGTTCGCCTTGCCGCGCTGGAGCTCAGCGCGCTCTTGGCCGGTGGCCTCTGCGATTCGCTCGTCCATGCGAGCGACCATGCCCTCGCGGATCGCGGTCAGATCGGGGGCGAGGCTCTTGGCGTCGAAGCGAGGCTGGGCCTTCTCGGCGTCGGACGCGGCGCGGCGCGGGGCGAAGCCCTCGGCCGCTGGCGGGTTGGCGGCGGCCCACTCGGCAGCGCGGTTCTTGCCGGTTTCGTTGCGGTAGCGCTCGGTCCGCTCCTCGATCTCCTTGGGCTTAAAGACCGAGGTCTCATACCACTCGAAGAGCTTGGCGCTCCGGCCGGAGTCCTTGTAGACCTCGTTCATGAAGTCGTAAATGATCCGCCGCGCGCGGCTGGCGGTCTTCATGGGCTGATAGCCCTCTGTGCCGAGTTGGCCGAACTCACCGCCTTGGACGCGCTCGGCGAGGCGCACGAGCTTGCGCGTATAGATGGCCTTCTGCTTGGCGACTTGCTCTTGGACGCCCTCGGGCAGGGCCGGGTCGTATTCGAGCGGGAGGAAGAGCCAATTGAAGGAGCTCGGGAGGAGCATTTTCTTCCCGGCCTCGGTGTCGGCGGTCGCGAGCGCCTTAACGCCCGTGCGGAGGTCTGCGTCGGCCATTGAGGAGCTGACGTTGAACCGCCCCTTGTTTTTGAGGACCTCGTCGGCGAGCCACTCGAGCTCGCCGGCGTTCCAGCTGCTCTTGCCGGCGCTCCCGAAGCTGCGGAACTTGATCACGCCCTTGGAGCTGTGCTCGAACATGGGGTTGGTCGCGTCGTAGACGGTCTTGCTCCCGTTGGTTCCGCCGTTTCCGAAGGTCTCGGCCGTCGCCTTGAGGTAGCTCTCAAGGCGGCCCGTGTCCTTCATGAGGCCGCGGAACTCAATGTCGATCTTGCGCTCTTCGCCGTTGCCGAGGCGTGAGACGCGGATCCCGCGGCGCTCGATAATGTCGCCTTGGGCGCGGGGGTTCTCGGCCGAGAAGATCTTCAGAGCCTTGCGTAGCTCCTCGACGTTGACCGGCTGGTTGTCCATGGACTTGAGCACGAAGTCGGTCTTGGAGCTGTAGTCGGCCCGCTTGAGCGCGACGGCCCACGAGGTCCGGCGGAGCCACTCCGTGAGCGCCTTGGCCTTCTCCGCGTTGACTGTGTCGGGGAAGCGAAGGTGCATGTGGAACGCGATCGTCTCTTTGACGTCGGCCTTGAGCGCCTTCATGTTCGCGAGGGCTTCGCGGGGGTTCGTGTAGGGGTTGCTCCGCACTTCAATGTGCGGAATGTTCATGCTTCCGTACCAGGAGATCGTCTTGTCGAGGTAGGGATACTTCTCGACGTTGGCCTGGAAGTTGTTGGAGTTGTAGCCACCCTTGTAGGCCTTGAAGAAGAAGCCCGTGCGCTCCTTGATCGAGAGCTCGCTCCAGCGATCCACGACCGCGCGCTCTTCGGCCGACCAGTTCGCCGACGCGATTGGAATGATGTACTTCATGAGCGAGTGGCTGGCGGTCCGGCCCTCGGGACCGTTCCCGTGGGTCGTGGTCTTGAGCTCATAGCCGACCGTCATGGGGCCGTTGCCGACTGTGACCGACTCGGGGACGGGCTGGCCGAGCGCGACGCCTCCCGCAGCGAGGGTCAGGAGGATGGATCCCGCGAGGAAACCTGTGCGCCAAGCGCGCGGACGGGTGGTCGACATACATATCCCTCTCTCGGGGTCAGCACGTGGCTGGACCTCCGGAGCGTCGGACGAATCAAAGCACGTCCTGGGGGCTAGATTCAAGGGATTTAGCGCTTTTGAACCCTGCGCCGGGGGGTGACTCCTCCCTCTGAGTGCGGGCTGTCTCGCGGGCGGGTTCGCGGGTAAGATCCCGCCCCTCTCTTGCCTAGCTGGGAACTGCGAAATGAAGCGCTCGACCCTGATCATTGTCGGCCTCAGCCTGTTGGCCGTCGGCTGCCCGGACACCCGCTCCTCTCGGAGCCCTCAAACCGTCGCGGATATCGCGCGGGTCGAGGCGGATCTCCAGGGCGTCAAAGCCCGGGTGACCTCGCTTGAGGGCGGGAACGGCTCGGTTCAGGCGCTCGAGAAGCGCGTCGCCGCGCTGGAGACCCGGCCGGTCAACGTTTTCGTGAGCGGTGGCGGCGGCACGGCGAGTCCAGATTGGCAGCCCGTCAAGGGAGGGGCCAACGGCAACGGCGGAACCGCCGCGACGCCCACGGCGACGCCGGTCGATGGGGGCGGCCCCAAGCGCCCGAGCCTGGTCTCTGCGGACGAGAAGCAGGGAATTGACGCCTGGAACTCGCTCCGCCCGCGCGAAGCGGGTGAGAAGCCAGTTCGGGGCGGCAGCATTCGAGTCTGCTTTGCCAGTCAACCCGCCAAGCTCAACTCCCACCTCGATAACAGCGCGGTGACTGGCTACATCACCACCTACATAAACGAGAGCCTGATCGAGCAGAACGGCGTCACCTTCGAGTTCGAGCCACTCCTGGCCAAGGCCTGGGAGAAGGAGGACATGCTCTACGAGATCGTGGGCGACGAGCCGATCACCAACGTCGAGTTCGTCGCGAGCCAGCAGAAGTGGGTCCGCAAGGAAGCGGACGGGACGACTCAGGACTGGTGGCCTTGGGAGATCGTCAAGGAGGGCAGTGGCTTCAAGAAGCTCAAGCTCAAGGAGCACATTGGCGTCGTGACCAAGACGGCCAAGGGCTACACGATCAAGGACAAGGCTGGCAAGACCAAGAGCTTCACGTTGGCTGCGGTGACGGAAGTCAACACAGGCACGGTGTTCACCTTCCACCTCCGCGAGAACGCGCTCTGGCACGACGGGAACCCGGTCACGGTCGAGGACATCATTTTCTCGCTCGATTTCATTAAGTGCGAGTTCGTCGACTGCCCCTCGCTGCGGAGCTACTACAAGGACGTGCGCCCGGCGACCAAGGTCGGTCCGAACTCGGTTCAGATCATTTACGAGAAGCAGTATTTCAAGGCGATCGAGTTCGCGGGCGGGATCGTTGCTTTCCCGAAGCACGTGTTCGACCCAGACAACCTCCTCGTCAACGACCCCAAGGCGTTCGGCGAGAAGTTCAACAAGCACCCCATGCACCGGAGGCCGGTCGGCAGCGGCCCCTACAAGTTCTCCAAGTGGGACGAGGGGATCTCGGTCACGCTCACGCGCTTTGAGGGCTATCACTCGCCCGAGAAGGGTGGCTACTTGGACGAACTGACCTGGCGCTTCATTCCCGAGAGGCAGGCCGCCTTGGCGTCTATGCGCGCCGGCGAGATCGACTTGCTGCCCGGAATGACGCCGACCCAATACTTCGACGAGACCAAAGGCGACTTCGAGAAGCGCTTCGTCAAGCCGCTCTACTACTACGGCAACATGGGCTACATGGGCTGGAACATGCGCCGCCCGCCCTTCGACAACCAAAAAGTCCGCAAGGCCATGGCGCACGGCGCGCTCAACATCCCCGAGTTCATAAAGACCGTCCTCTATGGGGCCGGCCAGCAGGTCGCGGGTTCCCAGTACATCAAGGGCCCGGCCTACGATCACTCGATCAAGCCCTACCCCTTCAGCCCGAAAATGGCACGCAAGCTCCTCCGCGAAGCGGGTTGGTTCGATCGCGACGGCGACGGCGTGATCGAGAACGCTGACGGCATGCCCTTTGAGTTCGAAATGCTGACTCCCCAAGGGAGCCCCACGACCCGGCAAATGATGGCGATCGTCGAGCAGAACCTGAGCAACCTCGGGATCAAAATGAGCATTCGTGAGCTTGAGTGGGCGGTGTTTATTGACAACATAAACAGCCGCGCCTTCGACGCCTGTCGGCTTGGCTGGGGCCAGTCGATCGAGAGTGACCCCTTCCAACTCTGGCACAGCTCAGGCAGTGAGGACGGCAGCAACCACTGTGGCTTTGTCTCCGCCGAGGCCGACGAGTTGATCCTCAAGCTGCGCAAGACGCTCGACAAGAAGGAGCGCCAGAAGCTCCACTTTGCGTTCCAGAAGATCCTCTACGAGGCCCAGCCGTACACCTTTCTCTATTGCGGCCCGGCGTTGGGTGCCTACAACCCGCGCTTTCACGGGGTGCGCTTCACCCCGCTTCGCCCGGGCTACGACCTGCGCGAGTGGTACGACGTGGACGCCCAGAAGTAGTAGAGCGGAGACCTCGGGCCGATGCGCGACTACATCCTCAGGCGACTTCTCCTGGTGCCGGTGACCCTGTTCGGGATCAGCGTGATCACGTTCATGATCATTCGGCTCGCGCCGGGTGATCCGGCGGAAATGAAGGTCTCGCCAGGCGTCGGCGGCGAGCAGCAGGCCGACAAGAACGTCTCGAAAGAGATCTACGAGCGGACCCTCGAGCAGTTCGACCTCGATAAGCCTCGCCACATGCAGTACCTGCGCTGGGTTGGAAAGCTCTGCGGGATCGACGTCCAAGTCGAGGGTGCCAAGAACGTCTACAAGGCGGAAGTCCTGGCGCTCCTGGTCGAGAAGTACAAGGGGATCAGCGCCCCCCAGATCGAGAAGCGCAAGGGCGAGATCGAGGTCTCGGTCGCCAAAGAGGCGAAGTTGGCGATCCGGGCGAGGGACGCCAGGCTCCAGAGAGACCTGAACGAGGGCACGTCTCCCGACCCCGAGTTTGTTAAGCAGGAAGCCGCCAAGTTCGAGGCCAGATACGGCCCGGCAGGGCAGGAGGCGCGGGCCGAGAAGCAGCTTAACGCTTGGATCAAGGCCCAGGCTGCGGACCAGCGCTTCAAGTACGGCGACGAGATCAATACGATCCGGGCGCGGTTCCGAACCGAGTATGGCGACGACTTCGAGTCCTACTTCAGTTGGAAGGGGTTGGCGCTCAATCGAACCCAGGACGGCGGTTGGTATCCGCTCGATTTTGGAAGGTCGTTCAAGGACGACCGTGAAGTCCTCGTGATCCTCAAGGAGAAGATTCCGCGCTCCCTTGAGCTCTCGCTGTTCTCGATCTTCTTGGCCTACGTGATCGCGATCCCGATCGGGATCCACAGCTCGGTCAGCCAGGGCAAGCTCAGCGATCAAGTCATTACGACGACGCTCTTCGTTCTCTACTCGCTCCCGAGCTTCTGGGTCGCGATCATGCTCCTGCTCTTGGTCTCGGCGGGCGGGGTCTTTTTGCGCTGGTTCCCGGTCGGCGGCCTAGGCCCAGACGTCACGGACCCGATCTCGCTGTTCGAGCACCTGTTCCACCTTGTCCTGCCGGTGTTCTGCCTGACCTACGCGAGCTTCGCCTACATCAGCCGCCAAATGCGGGCAGGCATGCTCGAGGTGATTCGCCAGGACTTCATTCGCACGGCGCGGGCCAAGGGCCTCCCCGAGCATGTCGTGATCCTCAAGCACGCGCTCCGCAACGGAATGATTCCGCTGATCACGATCGTGGCTGTGATCCTGCCGGCCTTGATCGGCGGGAGCGTGATCATTGAGACGATCTTCAATATCGACGGGGTCGGGCAGCTGAGCTTTACGGCGATCCTGACCCGCGACTATCCGATCATCATGGCGATCTTCACCCTCTCCGCTCTGCTGACGCTGTTCGGGATCCTGCTCTCCGACGTGCTCTACGTCATCGTCGATCCGCAGATCTCCTTCGAGGGCAAGTAGTGAGCGACACGGACACAGCAGCCGCCGCCGAGGAGCGCACGCGCGAGCAGGCGAGCGGAGTCATCGACCGAACCTACTTCGACATCGTGGCGGATCAGTTCAAGCGCAACCGCCTGGCGGTGGTCGGTCTGCGGGTGATCGTTGCCCTGATCCTCGTGGCTGTGTTTGCGCCTTTCCTCGCGAACAGTCGCCCGATCGTGTTCAACGGCTACCGCTACAAGAGCTACCTCGAGGCCTACGACCAGCTCGTCTACGCCCACGGGGACCTGTTCGGTGTCGGACGGGACGGGGAGAAGCTCCAGATTCCCGGTCTCGAGGGCAGCGACGACGCGAATCTAGCCCCAGAGGACAGAGGCCTCAGCCTGCCCGGCTTAGGGACGGTCTATCAGAACGAGATCAAGGACTGGGACGCGGGGACTCAGACTTGGAAGCAGGTTCGGAACGTCTCATTCGGTGAGGCCGAGCCGCTCATGAACCGGCTTCGGGTTCGCCTCGAAGAGGAGATCCCCAGCCTCGAGAAGGACAACCTCTGGAAGCGGGGCTACCGCAAGATCTCCTACCTCAGGACTCGCGGAATCCCCAAGGACATTGAGGCCGACCTCGACGACCTCTTGGTCCTGGCCCGCAAGAACCTCGACGAGGGCTACCGCGCCAAGGCCGCCCTCCGCCAGCGTTCGCTCCTTCAGCAGTTCAAGACGCTCCAGGCCGAAGTCTCCGCCGAGGACCGCGAAGCGATCCGCGAGTTCGCGGCTCGTTACAAGGCGGCCGTCGTCGGCGACTTCCACATGCGACCTCCCGCCGAGCTGGCGGAATACGACGACTTCCTGATCGAGGTCCGGACTCGTTTGGCCCCCAGTGAGGGTGTCGGCTTGCCTGGGGTCAACTTCGAGTCGCACTGGGACTTCCCGGCGATCCGTCAACTGGAGGCGCTCGAGATCCTGTTCTTGGTGTTCGTGATCTTGGCCGGGAGCGTTCGGCTCTGGGGTCGCCTGATCCACTGCGAGCGGCCCCAGGACGAGCTGATCCGCAAGGTGATCGTGATCGCGATCCTGCCCTTCCTCGTGGCGGGAGCCTGGGCGGTGTTAGTGCCCAGATACAGCGACACGACGGACTATCAGGCCGGGATGGTCAACGGAGATTTGCGAACCAACTTCCGGGTCATGGCACCCCTGCGCTACGGCGTCAACGACAACAACCCGAGCAAGAAGTGGACGCCGCCCTGGTGGTTTGGGGACAAGGAGGAGACCGAGGCGAAGTCGAAGGCTGTCCTGGGCGTGACCCAGCTCGATCGCGACTTGGCCCTGCTTGAGCAGCGGATCGAGAAGCTCAAGACCGTCCCCCCGGGCGGGGAGGGTGGCTGGAGCTCGTTCCTCGACTTCCTCAACCGTCACCACATGGGCACAGACGGAACGGGTCGAGACCTGACGACGCGCATGATCTGGGGCAGCCGGATCTCACTCTCGATCGGTTTCGTAGCGGTCGGGATCTATATCTTCATTGGGATCGTGCTGGGTGCCATGGCGGGCTACTTCGGCGGGACGGTCGACATGGTGATCAGCCGGATCATTGAGATCGTGATCTGCTTCCCAACTTTCTTCCTGATCCTGACGGTGATCGCGTTCATTGGTCCGAGCATTTGGAACATCATGTTCGTGATCGGAATTACGGGTTGGCCTGGTGTGGCCCGCTTGGTTCGCGGTGAGTTCCTGCGCCTGCGGAGCCGCGACTTCGTCGTCGCTGGCGTCGCGCTTGGCTTCAGCGACTTGCGCTTGATCTTCCGCCACATTCTCCCTAACGCCCTCGCGCCGGTCCTGGTGGCTGCGACCTTCGGTGTGGCGAGCGCGATCTTGGTCGAGTCGAGCCTCTCGTTCCTGGGCTTTGGCGTGAAGGTCCCGACCCCGACCTGGGGCTCGGTCCTCAGCTCGGCTCGCGAGAGCTACAAGTTCTGGTGGATCACGCTCTTCCCGGGCCTCGCGATCTTCCTGACGGTGACGATGTACAACCTCGTCGGCGAGGGAATCCGCGACGCGGTCGATCCCAAGCTGCGCCAGTAGTCCGCCGTGCGCGAGATCCTGCGGGGCTTCTTCGTCTGCGACAGCCGGGCGGAGTTCATTTCGCTCTTCCTATGGGTCGGGCTCGTCGTCTGCGGGCTGACGATCTACTCCAAGGTCCAGGGCGAGCCCTACGGGCTCGGCGACACGATCGTGCTGGCCTGGGCCGGCGGAATGCTCGTCTCTTCGGCGGGACTCAAGTGGGACTTCTTCGGGGCTCGCTGGCTAGGGGTGGCCTGTCTGCTGCTCTCCGCGTGCTCCTCCTGGTTGTTCAACCTCCTCCGCCAGGAGGTCTCGTTCGGGACTCTCTTTGGGTTCGTGCTCCTCGGCTGGGCGATTCAACTCGTCCGCCTAGACTTCGAGAGGGAAGACCTCGAGCTTCACGTGAAGGCTTTTGGCGGGGTGCTCGCGGCCTTCGTGACGAACGGGGTCGTGCCGCCCAAGGAGCTCGGTGATCCCTGCGTCGAGGCCGCGCTCAAGTACCACTTACGTCGGCACACGGGCGACTGGGCGCAATGTGTCGAGGAGCTCTGCGAGAAAACGCGAGCGCTGGAGATCCTGCTGAAGGACACCCTCATGCCCCCGAGCCACGAGGAGCTGCACGAGCGCGCGCAGAGGGAGTCCTCGGACGAGGCGCCGCCGTCGGACGCGGAAGGAGCCGGCTCAGAGGAGTCGAGTCCGCTCTAGGGCAGAGCGCGCGGCAAGCGCACACCAGGGCCGGGGCTGAGAGGCTACACGTGTAGCCTTCGGCGGGAGGCAGGAAGGCTACACGTGTAGCCTTGGCTGCCGACTCAGGCCGCGAGGAGGACGTTCGTGGCGTAGATCAGGAGGCCGCGGCGGGCGGCCTTCGCGGTCGGGTGGACCCGCGTGACGGTCTTGCGCGTGCCGGTTTGGCGAACGAGGTAGACGGTCATGTCGCTGTCGAGGTAGTAGCGGTGAAGCGCTTCGCCGGCGGGGACGGGGGTGCGAAAATCCTCTTCAAGCCAGGCCACACGCTCGAGGCCGCTCGCGGCTTGGAGGATCTCGCGGACTTCCTCGCCGGAGAGTGAGTCTTGGCTGCCGCGCTGATAGCTGCCGGACTCCAGGCGGGGCTCGAGGCGCAGGAGGCCTTCGCGGGCCTTGCCGTCCTGACCGGTCCGGGGCCCCCGCAGGCGGGGTTGGGGGAGGGTCCGAATCCCGCGAGCCCGCAGCTTTAGCCAGAGGCTCTGCTGGCGGCGCAGGGGGGCTAGCTCCATGGAGTCGGCGAGGTCGAGGCGCCCGTAGGGCTCGTAGCCTTCGCTCCCGAAGTCGCGGGGCTCGAGGCAGGTCAAGTATTCGACGCTGTGGCGGCCGGTGACGCGGCGCTGGAAGCAGCGGAACTCGTCGAAGGGCCCGGCCTTAAAGAGTAGGAGAGAGCCCATGGCCGAGGCCAAGCGGAGCTCGAAGGGGAGCAGCCTTCGTCGTTCAGCCTCTGCGGTCGCTCCGACCGACGCCGTGACGACTGCGCCCTCGCGGCGCTGAAGGCGTGGGTGGCGCCCGCTGGGGCAGACCTCGCCGCGCTTCTCCATCAGCTTCCGAGCCCAGGCTCGTGAGCCAAAGCGGGCCGTTGCTTCTCGCTTAGGGCGCTGAGCCCCGCTCTCTGCTTGCTGATCCACTTCGACCCCCCCTGCGGCCGTCCTCTGACCTGCGTCCTATCGGCAGGGGGCCTTTCGGACCTGAGCGAGAAAAGGGAACGGGCTCCCTTTCGGAAAGACTCCTCTGGTTCTGCAGCGCCTCTACCTCCGAGCGCATGCCCCCCGTAGAATCCCGCCCTTACGGGCGGTAGCGCAGCCTGGTAGCGCACGTGCTTTGGGAGCATGAGGTCGGAGGTTCGAATCCTCTCCGCCCGATCCTGCAGGGCAGTCACTTAGGTGGTTGCCCTGCTTCGTTTCAGGGCCTCGGACCACATTTGGACCACAGAGCCCCACTCCCAGTCCCCAAGGCCTGTTGGTCTATCTTCCTCGCGCGCGGGGTTGAGATCTATCTTCACATCTTCACGGATCGCCCAGAAGCCAGCACTGGAAGGACCTACAGCCTGTGAAGATCCGCCGAGGGATCTTCACGCCATGTTCACGCCCACTCGAAAGCCGCGCCCCTCCTGGCCTACAGGCGTGAAGATCCGTGTGGGCGAGATGCAGCCCGCTGAGCGAATGTTCGCTCGGGACATCCTAGGGGTCGGATTGGGCAGCGAGAGGCCGACTAGGCCCGCGAGACGGCGTCCCTGCTCAGAGGGAAGAGGATCGGAGTCCCCGTCTCCTCAAGGCGCGCCGTCGCTTCGTCAAGGAGGCCTCGAACCGCCCGCGCCGAGAGACGAACCCCCTACTCCACCAGCCCCCGGAGGATCCGGCGCTCTGCCTCAGGCATGAACGCCATGGGCGAGGCCGTGGGCACCCGCGCGCGCGGCATAACTGCCTCGGTGAGGAACGACACCTTGTTCCCGCGCAGCTCCATGAGATCGAAGGGCGCGCCCCTTCTCGCAGCGCACCTAGCGGCTACGCTCGGCGCCATGGACGAGGACGACAACAACACCAAACCGACCCCGCGCCGGCCCGCTCGAGGAAGCAGCTGGATCGAGTTCTACCCGCTCGTGCGGCGCTCGGTAGCAGTGGGTCTTCGCGCAGAAGCCCACGCCCGCCCCCTCGCCGTAGGGATGCGCCCCGTCTTTCGCTAGCAAAGAGGCGTTCCTTGGCCGACAAACTAGTCCCGCCGGAATAGTTGTCAGACGATGGCTCGATACTGCGCAATCGAGGACCGAGTCCCTGGAGGGCCCATGAAATCTGAACTCGTCTTGTCCGCGAAAACCGTGCACCCCAGCGAAGGCCAGTCGCAGTCGGAGTTCGCTTCAGAACTGAGCGAGGCCATGAGGCACGTGCTCACCGAGGTAGGAGCCTGGCCGTCCGCTGGGCTAGCGGGGGTTTCTGGACAGGCGGCTTTGGTGGCCGCTCGCTTGGCAGAGACGACGGGCTATTCACCTGGAGTCCCCGCGGTCGAGGTGGCTGCGAACGCCTTTCAAGGTCACTTGACTGTGAAGGTCGAGCCGAGAGCAATGCTGCTGCCTCTCCTCGCAGTCGAGGACAGTCCCGCGATCGAGTCTGAGCCCTTGTTTCACCAGGAGTCACAAGATTCGGCGCTCTGCTTTCAGGACCGACCTCGTCACCAAAACAACCAGGGGCGACATCCCGTCACGAAGTCCGCGCTACGCTCGACGCCACACACGTTTGCGGAGCAGTGTCGGGATGTCGCCCCTACGTATAACACGCAGCAATCGCTCGTAACCCACTGCAAGGTAGTCGCTTAGGTTATCGGCGAGGCCTCGCCGTCTGTTCGTGACGGTCTAGGGCCTCTCGCCTGCGGCTCCGAACAGCTTGAGCATCTTGTTCAGCGCTCTGATCCGGCCGAACTGATTGCAGACTGCCTGCCCCTTCTCGAGTGCGCCTTCGCTCGCGTCCAGCAGCCCCTTCACGTCGCGCACCACCTTCGCCCTCTCTGAGTGCCCGTCCCAGGCCGCGACCTTTAGCGCAATCAGGTGGCCGACACCAATCACGCGAATCGTCTCGCTGCCTGGCAGAAACTGTTGCGCCCGATCGATTGCGTCCCGTGCAAGCGGTTGCAAGTCGCCGCCCATGCTATTGGTGCTATTGCGAAAGTTGACGATCTGAACGAGCTGCTCTTCGAACCACACGTCCACAACCCCGCCAAGCGGATCGAGGTGTTCCGGTTCCCGCAGTTCGACCTTGAACCCAGCGTCGCTGGCGCGCTTGGCAATCCCCTTGAGGTCCTCAAGGTGGACGGCAACGCCCAGGTCCAGGTCGTCTGTGGGTCGGTCGTAGCCGTGAACGAGCATTGCCCAAGCTCCGATCAGGGCGAAGTCCGCCCCTTCGGCAGCGACGAAACCCGCCACCTGCTCAGCGAGTTCGAAGCCTTCGAGGGTCAGCGTGCCGCGCGCTGCGCGGTGAGGGCGGCACGAAGGCGCGCGCGGCGAGCGACGAGCCCTGCTTCGCGCTGAGCACGAACGTGCGCAGGAAGGGCGCGCTCGGCCGCTTCTTGCTTGCGGCGAGAGGCGTCTGCACTCTTGCTAGGGATCTGCCCGTCCATGACGCAAGCATAGAGCCATCGGTGCGGGGCTGTCCAGGGGCAATTGTCTCGCGCTAGGCGCAAGCTTGTCGGTCACAGCTACGACCTCCGGCCGCGGACTGGGCCCAGGGAAGTCACAACGCCTGAGGCGTCCCGGAGTTTCGCCCAGTTGAGGCGAGCGTCGGTGACCCCCTCGGGTGTCGAGCTGGCGGAGAAGAGGGCGCTCTTGATCTCGCCCAAGGCGTCCTCGACCTGCTCCCGCGTCCAGTGCTGGAAGCGTGCGAGGCGCTGCGCCACGAGGTCGACGAGCTCGCTCGAGCAAACGCCGACCTCGGTTCCCGAGCGGCGGTGCACCGCGACCGGGTCCGCGCCGGGTGCGATCCGCCAGGTGAAGCCCCCGCGGTGCGCTTCGTGCGCACAGCGGCCAGCAAGCACGTAGTCTACGCAAGCCGCGAGGCCGATCACGCGGACGCTCTCCAGTCCGCGTAGAGCTGATTGACGGCGCGGGGCTCTCGACCCATGCCGGCGCGCGCGCCGCGAGAGTCCTCGTAGGCAGTGAGGTAGGCCTGGCCAGCTTCAGCAACTGCCACCTTCGCTTGCCCGATCGAGGTCTGCTCCGCGAACTCTGCCCGCTTAATCAGGCCTGTGGCGCGCCTTCGGTTGGCGGCCGAGGGGTGCTTCCCGGCAGCCCTGGCGGACTCTCGCAGTCCGTCTGAGAACGGCTTGCCGCCCTGCACGTCGACGAGCCGCGAGTGCACGTTGCGGAATGCCACCTCGGCGGCTTCGAGCGCCTGATCGGTCTCTCCGATCGAGAAGAACACGCTCGGCCGCAGCTGACGAAGCCGCTTCTCGATCATGTAGGGGCGGTTCCCGAGCGTCGAAGCCTCGCCCAGCTGCTCGTCCACCGCGGCCTTGGCGTCAATGACCGCCTGCTCCAAGACGGGGATCCTCTCGTGCGCCTCTCGGACAGCGTCACGAGCTCGGGGCAGCTCCTCAAGGAGCGCGCTGACTTCGGCGTCTTCCTGTCGCTGCTGAAGGATCTGATCCCGCAGCTGTCCGACCTCGTCCAGGTCTGCCGCCGACATGCCAGCGAGGTCGGGCTTCTTACCGTCTGCGATCGCGATCGCGGCCAAGTTGATCTTGGCGGCGCGTTCAGCGGCTGAGGCTGCGACCTCGGCTCGGGCGGCTTGGAGTGGGTCTTGGGTCATGGGGCACCTCGTGGGCTGCAGGGGTTGGCTTTGGTGCGGGGCCTCGTCCGAAAGGAGTGCGGCAAGGGCGGTTGCAACGAGCAGCCCGCCCTCGCCATCGACTCACAGACCGGGGCTCAGCCGGTCCGGGGCGCCGCTCGCGGTGTTCGCAAGCGTGCCCACTTTCAACGCACCCACGCATTGAGGGGGAGACAGCCAGCGAAGGGCCTAGCCAACCAAGGCCTAGACGCTCCGCGGACTGCCGTGTTTTGGTGGCCGCGAGGACTAGGCCCACGACTCGATCTGCGCAACGATCTGCGCGGCGCTGTAGCCCTGGGCCTTGAAGCGGATCACGGCCTGTCTCTCGGACTCGCCAGGGAGTTGGCCAGCGGTGGCCGCGGCGGAGGCTGGACGGCTCGAGCGAGGCGCGGAGGCCCCAGGCCTCGGGCTCCGAGGTGGGGCCGGTGGCGTTGCCGTCTTGTTGGCCAAGGCCAGGCCTGCGGTCGAGGCTTCTTGCTCGAGCTGACGAAGCTGGGCCAGTGCCCCTTGGACCCGCTGCTCGCCCAGCGCCACCATGCTTCGGTCGACAAAGGCGCCGGGCCTGGCCGGTTTGGAGAAGTGCTCGCGGTCTCGCTCTTCGACCTCGAGCTCGTGGCGGGCACGAACGATCGCCGCCGCCTCGATCTCGTGGACGCGCTTGGCGGGGTCGGCCACCCTAGACCTCGGTCCACGGGTTCGCCTCACCAGCGAAGCCGCAGCGCTCCATGATCTCGGCTTCGAAGCTCGCGGCCTTGGCTACCAGAAGCGCGCGGGTCTTGGTCTCGTCCACCGCAGCGCGGGCCCTGGAAGCGGCGAGTTGCTCTGCCTGGCGCACCTCGGTCGGTTGCGGGGTGCGCGAAGCGCGGGCGTGCTCTTCGCGAAGGCGCCGCGCCTCGGCCTTGGCCGCTTTGTAGTCAGCGTCCGGCTGGTGCCGTCCCCCGGCTGCTTGGATCGCGGCGTCGAGCTCGCGCAGCTTCGTAGCGCTCGCGGGTCGATCCGCCTCGAGCTGCTCGCGGATCTCGGCGACGGTCATGCCAGCCGCGCGCGAGGCGCTCAAGCGACGACTCCCTGGCGGAGCTTGTAGGCCCGGAACTGCCCTGGGAGCTGCGCCGCGAGGGCACTCTGGGCGGCGCCGAATCCGATCCCGCTCTCGGCCGCGCGCTGGCGGACAGCCAGGATCCAAGGGTCCTGGTTGTGGGCCGCGACGCTTTGGCGGTGTTCTGCGGCGTGTTGGGCGCGCGGGCTGAGGTTGCCCCGCGCCAGGCTGAGGAAGTTGCTCGGGTTGCTCATGACGTGCTCCTGGGCGTCCTTCCGCCCGGCTGTGAAGGTGTAGGGCTGGGCCCGATCTCGTCGGCCGCGGCTTGGAGCATGTCCCTCGCCACGGGCTCACGTTGGAGGATCTCGCGGAACTCGGCGCTCTCGGCCGCGCACTCGACGGTCACTTCGCCTGACGCGAGCAACGCGGATCGCACGAGGCTGCGCACCATGAGGGAGCGCGAGCCGCCCACGCTCGAGGCGAGCCGGTCTACCGCCTCCAAGTCTTGGCGGAACAGCCGCACCGAGAATCTGTCACCGAAGTCGTTCATGCCTAGCCCTCGCTTGAGACTGCCCAGGGCTGCCTCGCGCTGACCACTGCATCAATTGCCCCCGTCAGGCCGGGGGAGTATTTCTCAATTCGGTGTCAGCACAGGACTTGGGTTGGGGCCGCGAGGGAGGAAGGGGCAAGAAGAAGGGTGAGCGCATTCTTGCGCTCACCCTTTCCGAGGTGCAGCCCCGCTACGTCGTTGTGCGTCAGGCGCTGACGGTTCGCTTGCAACACGATCGGCAGGAAATCACGCGGTAGCCCGGCCGCGTCTGGAGGACCCTCGTGCTTCGAGACCCGCAATGCCGGCACGGAACCCGAAGGCGGGGGCGTCCGCGCTTGGCTCCGAGGAGGCTGCTCACGAGGCAGCCTTTGTCTTGCCGCGGCGCCAGGCCTGGAACTCCGCATACTCCGCTTCGAACTCCGACTGGATCTCCGACTGGCTCTCGTCGCTCGACGCGTCTACACGTAGATCGTGGGCAAGGGCCGCGAACCATTGGCGGGCCTCGCGCTGCTGCGCTTCGCCGTCGAGCTGCTGAAAGCGCTTGTCTGAGAGCCAGATCGCGACCTGGGGACCAAGCATGGCCTCGGCGTTGTTGAGAACGCGCACCATGCGCTGACCCAGGATTGAGGCCATGAGTTTGACTTCGTAGAGCGGGACGAGCAGCTTGCGGTCCTTAGCCAGCTCGAAAGCTGATCGCTCCGACTGGCGCAACTCAGCGAGGGCCTTCGTAGCAGCCGTCCAGCTCGCGGCGCGCGCCGCGCCCGCGCGAATGTCGCCTGCAAGCTGGCGAGTCGACAGGACGAGGATCTTGTGGGCGGCTGCGACGGTGCTCGAGCTGGCGTCATGGACGTCGGCCTCGAGCTCCGCCAGGATTGCGTCAAGGTCGGCTGCTGCCTGCTGCTCCGCGGGCGAGGGCTCCTGCGGAGCGGGCATTGAAGGAGGGGCTAGCCCTGGGCTTGGCTTAGAAGGGAGGGCTTCTGTTCGCCGCTCTGCGCGCGCCTCGACCTTCGCTGGGTCTAGGTTCCGCGCCAGGGCCTCGCGGACCGACGCAAGAGTCCAGCCGTCGGCGCTGCGGGCTGGGAACCAGTCCTTCTTGGTGAGCGAGGACACATATTGGCGGCTGAATCCGAGGGCTCGCGCTAGGGCTGACTGGGACTTCACGAGGGTCGCGGCTTGTGTCATGCGAGGACTATAGCACGCTCCACTGGCACGCTTTTGTCAGGTGACAGCTCACCTGACGCCACCTGGCACGTCACCTGACAACGACGGGGGTGACCCGCAGCCCAGGCGCAGAAGGCTCTTGGGGGGCTTCGCTGTCGCGCGGAGCCCCTCAGGTCGTGTCAGGTCAGGAATTCGCAACGGGCCAGAAGTTGATCACTAGGGGCCCATAGGTCCGTTCCTGGCCGTTCTGGCGTCCAAGGACCCGTGCGTTTTTCTGGCCCACTCGAGCCGGTATTCAGGTGGCTTCTCTGCCTTGGCTCTGCTTGGCAACCTGGGCAGCGCCCTGTGCCACTTCACTGTGTGCAGCTCGAGTCGACTCCTCTAGTCGCCCGATTCGGTCAAGCGTCTTGACTATGGAGTCGATAGGAAATAGGAACACCAGGGAGCTGGAGGAGGCCATGGGCCCGGGACATGAGGTCCTCCGTCTCTTTGATCAGACTGTCAATGTCCTCGTGAGGGTTGGGCGACGCCAGCGCCTTTGACAGCCTCAGGGCTAGCCGCAGGGATTCGCTGAGCGTCATGGTCATTGCGGAGCTGTCTCGCGCGAGGCGATTCAGCAGGTCGCTCATGAAGACGTCTTTCAGGTCGCTGTATTGAGCTGAGAAGTCCCCGTTCTCCAACTCCGCGAGCTCCTGCCAGCCTGAAGGGAACAGCGAGACTTCGATCTTCGCGTCGCGGAGTCGTTGCACTCCCCTACCAATGATGTCCGGGTTGGGATCAAGGGATCAAGCATGCCGATCACGACCCGCCCGACGCCAGCCTGGATTAGCCAGTCGACACAGGGGACCTTTGGCTTCCCGTCCTTCGTCTTCCCCCGCTTAACGCAAGGCTCCAAGGTGGTGTAGAGGGTGTGCCCGACGAGGCCTCTCTCCCCTCCCAGCTTCTTCTGGAGCAGAATGAACTCCGCATGGTCCCCGGGGCCGGAGTCGCCGCAGGGCTCTCCGCGGTATGCCATTTCGATCGTGGCGCCGTCGGGAGAGACGATCACCGCCCCGACCCTGGGTGGGATCCCGCCCTTGCGATCCTCCGACCTGCACTCGCGGGCCTGGAGGAGAGCCAGGCGGCAGTAAGTCTCGTCGTCTCTCATGGGCACAAGCCTACTGACTGACTCGGATGCCTCAGGGCGCGTTCTGGTTTGGGGCGGTCGAAGCGTCCAGCAGTGCTCGGAAGGACTCCTTAATCTGTAGCAGGACCTCTCCTGCCTCCTCCACCTTCTTTGGTGGCCCCTGCCAGGGATCTTTTTCCGGGTCGTCCAAGACTTGCCCCGCCCTCTCGCGCTTAAGCCCGATCTCGAACGAACCCACTGCCCGGAATAGAACAGTCAGGTAACCATCGCAACAATCGAATAGCTCGTTTGGCAGGTAGAGGGCGTTCATGTGGAGACTGAGTGCGGCCTCCCTGACCCTCGAACGCGCCTGGCGGAAGACTTTCTGGTTGTGTTCGGCCTCTGCCTCCTCGTCATTCTGAAAGTCCTCGCGAATGAAGCCGGGGCGCATTGGAGAAACCGCAGTTCTCGTCTCAATATGCGCCATGGTGACTTCATGCGAGACCTCCTTCTCCGAGCATGCTAATCAAGCGACGACGAACTAGGGGGACTTGATTCTGTTCCGAGGGGGCCGAGGGACTTGGCCAAGGCTCAAGGAGTTGCGTGACGATCCGTGAACATGCGCCAGGCATGTTCACGCTGATCTTCACGGCTTTCAGCCCGCTCAGTGAAAGGCCTCCAGTCGATCTGTGAAGATGTGAAGATCAAAGTGCGATCCCACACGCGTGAGCGCGCGCGCGGACCCCATATCCCGGAACCGGACACGCGTTCGTTTCACGCGACGCCCCGGACCAATCTCGGACCATAGTCGGACCATAGTCGGACCACAGCTGGACGTTTCCAGACGTCCCCAGACGTGAGACGAACCCGTGCCAACGGCGCAAACCCTCGCGGTGACTCAGCGTGAGGTCCCTAGACGTCCCCAGACGGAAACGCGTAGCCGCTTTGGGAGCATGAGGTCGGAGGTTCGAATCCTCTCCGCCCGATCAAGCAGGGCAGTCACTTAGGTGGCTGCCCTGCTTTCGTGTATCTGGCTTCGGGCCACCCTTGGGGCCACGCGGGCCAGCGAGAGCTAAGGAGTCGAGAGCGCCGGATCGGAGCGCTTTAGTCGCTGGAAGACGACGCGTTTCGGATCGCGCCCGATCCACTAGAGGCTGTCTGGCAATTCAGCGGAGGCTCGGGAGGTCGGCAGACGTAGACGCGGGCGTGGCTGGGCGTCACGGAGGCGAGCTGGTGGCGACGGCAGAGCTCCGCGCTGCCGCTCCGCGTCCGCGCGCCGCTCCCGAGGAGCTGCGAGCGCTCGAGGGTCGCGAGGAGCTCAAGGCCCTCTTGGTCGAACAGGTCGCGTCCGCAATCGGCGACGAGGAGCGTCGCGTCGCGACGGACCAGCGCGGCGAGCCGGGCGCGGATCGCCGGCGCGGATAGCGAATACTCCATGTCGGCTGCGAGGACGACCTCCGGCAGCTCGGGCGGATCAGCCTCCACCAGATCCCAGCGCAGGGTCTCGACGTGGACTCCGTTCCTGGCGGCGGCGAGGCTCGTGACGCGGAGGGCCCATGGATCGATGTCGAGCGCGATCACGCGCGCGGCGCCGGCGATCGCCGCGGCG
>JAESQQ010000518.1 GCA_016765095.1 Planctomycetota bacterium
ATCCCGCAGCGAGCGCAAGGCTCCCTCGCCCGCCTCCCGCGCGGCGGCATATTCGCCTCGCCAGAGGCGAACGCTCGCCTCTTCGCTCAGGATCGCGATCCCCTCGCAAATGCCCTCCTCCTCGCCGAGGGTCGCCGAGCGCTCGGCCGCCTCGCGGGCGGCGAGGACGTCGCTCAGCGCCGCGTCTGTCAGGCCCTGATCCTTGCGCAGGCGCGCTCGAATTCGGAGCCCCGTCGCCCAGGGCGCGAGCCCCTCGCCCGCGCCAGCCAGGAGCTCGAGGGCCTCGGCTCGTCGGCCGCTGGAGGCGAGCGAAGTCGCGAGCCCGCCCACCATTTCGCGGCGGGCGCCCTCCTCGGCGCCCGCTAGCTCGTAGTGCGTGAGCCCGCGCTGGTAAGCGCTCACGGCCCGGGGGTGGTCCCCGGCGTTGGCTGCGGCCTGGCCCGCCTGAGCTGCGGCTGTCCAGGCACTCTTGGAGTCGCCCGCAGCCTCCGCGTGCCAGAGAAGCTCCTCTGCCCGGTCCCCGACGCCCTCGCTCAGGGACAGTGTCGCTGGGTGACGTGACGCCAGCAGCTTGAGGGCTCGAACATGTAGGAGCGGGACCTGCTCCGGGTCGGCTTCGCGCGCCGCCACGGCCAGCGGCTCATGGTCCAGCGCGAGCCCCCCCGCCACCTCACGCAAGAAGCCCCGCTGGCGAAGGTCGGCCACAGCCGCGCTCGCAACCTGGGGCGTCTGATCGCCGAGCGCCTGGAGAAAGACCTGCGGGCGCGGACCGGGACAGATCGCGAGCGCCAAGAGCAGACGCCGGCTGCCGGCCTCGAGGCGAGCCACTCAACCCGCTGCCAGGGCCCCGAGGTCTGAGCTCGAGAGGACTTGCTCTAGGTCAGCGACTTGGAGCACGAGACGCCCCTCGAGATCGACGAGCGCCCCGTCTTGCGAGAGGCCGCGCACGACCTCCGAGAGGTGACGCGGGTTGCCCGCCGTCAGCTCCCAAAGGCGCTCGACGAGGTCCTCTGCGGGTCGCTCGGCCTCCCCCCCGACCAGGCACGCGATCAGCTTGGCCGCCCCTGGGCGGGTCAGGCGCCGCAGCCGGTGATGCACTGCTCCTGGCAAGAGGGGCCCCTCGCCGCCCTCGCCCTCGGTCCCGCAGGCCACGAGCAGGAGCGGGGTCTCGCTCACGGCGAGCTCCTCGACCACGGCCCGGCTGAGGGCGTCAGCGCGGCCGAGGTCGTCGATCAGGAGCGCGAGGTGCTCCTCTTTGGCGAGCCGCCCGAAGAGCTCGGTCACGGCAGCCGCGCGACGCACCGCGGGGGGGAGATCTGGCGCGGGTCCGACGTGGCTGACCACAGCCTCAAGGTCGAGGCGACCCGCCGGACAGAGCGAGTCCAGGCCGTGGCGCAGGAGGAGCCGCGGCAAGACGCCCGCGACGCCCCCCTCGACCCGGACTCGAAGCGGCAGGACCCCGTCGACCTCGAGCCGCGGCGTGAGCCAGTCGAGAAGCCGCGTCCGCCCGATCCCCTCCTCACCCGTCAGGAGGAGCGCTGCTGGGCGAGTCCCCTCGCGCAGCGCCTGGCTGGCGTCGAGGACCAAGCGGCGCTCGTCTTCCCGCTCGACGAGCGGCCCCCGGAGGAGATACGCCTGGCGGGTGGCCTCGGTCTCGAGGGGGAAGTCGGCCTCGACGGACACCGCGAGGGCTCGCAGCGTTTCGTGGGCGTCGCCAAAGCGCTCGCTCGGGGACTTCGCCAGCAGACAGCGGACCCAGTCCTCGAGGCGAATCGGGACATCGACTCCGCGCGCTGCGAAGTTCAGCGGGGCCCGCGTCGCATGTCCGCGCAGGACCTCCATAGCGCTCCCGGACTCCGCGAAGGGCGCCGATCCGCAGAGCGCCTCGTAGGCGACCGCGCCCAGTCCGTAGAGATCGGCGCGTGGGTCCGCCTCGCGACCGCGAATCACCTCGGGCGACATGTAGGCGATCGTCCCCCGCATCGTGCCCAGCGCCGGCTCCCCCCGTCGCCGCGAGAGGTGGAGGTCGATCAAGCGGACGCGACCCCCCTCGTCGACGAGGACGTTGTGCGGCTTAATGTCGAGGTGAAGCCAACCTCGCTGGTGGAGATAGGCCAAGGCCCGCAGCGCCTCGGCCAGGACTCGAGGAGCCTCCCCGATCCCGACCCGCGCAACGTAGGCCACCAGCGTCTCGCCCCGGATCGCGTCCAGAATGAAGAACGGAATCCCACAGGCGCGATCGAAGGTGTGTGCCGCGACCACGTGCGGGTGGTGGAGGCCCGACAGACAGCGGTACTCGTGGCGGAGATACCGTTCAGCCGAGTCGGTGTGGCGATCGCGCCGGACAGCCTTGAGAGCCAACCGCGCCGCGTCCGGCCCCGCGAGCAAGTCGCGGACCTCGAACACACGCCCCAAAGAGCCCCAGCCGAGCTCGCGATCGACCGCATATCGTCCCGCAACGACTGTTCCCAACCAAGGGTCTGGCTCGCTCGGAGCGGGGACTCGTCCGTCGTCTATGTCGCCCGTGCCCACGCTAGCGGCTGAACCCGGAGATACCGGTAGAGGTGAATGTAGGGGCGGGGTTTACCCCCGCCCGCAGGAGGGGGTAAACCCCTCCCCTACGAAAGCGACGGGGTCTCTGCCCGGGGCGAGAGTTCGCCTGGGCCGTTAGCTGGCTCTGTAGATCGTCGCTCACCACTTGCAGTTAGAGGACGCTAGCGCAGTCCAGAGCGTAGAAGGCGAGCGGCTCGGCCACATTCTTGACCTTCTCGCGCCGAAGGTCCCCGAACCGCGCGCTGGGGCAAGCCGCCTCGATCAGGACCCGCATTGGCTCCAGGACCAAGACCTCGTCCCGGGTCGCGATCGCTTGGAGTCGGGCGGTGTTGTTCATGCCGGGCGAGAAGGCGGTGAAGTTACGGTTGGGGCCAAAGGTCCCGACCGAAGCAGGACAATCGTTGATCCCGATCGCGACGCCGAGCGGCTCGCCTGCGGCCACGATCTTGCGGGTCGCGGGGTGCTTACAGAGCTCCTCGCGCGCGTGGCGGCTGATCTCAGCAGCCGCCCGGGCGCAGCCCAGGGCCCGCTGAGCCGGATCTTGCTCGTAGTAAGGAGGGCCGAACAAGCCAATCACGCAGTCCCCGACGAGCTTGTCGAACACGCCGCCGTGCTTCCAAAGCACACGGACCGCCTCGCGCGAGAAGGCCTCGATCAGGGCCCCGACTTCGGCGGGGTCTTTGAGGACCTGCTCGCTGAGGCGCGTGAACCCGCTCAAGTCGGCGTAGAGGATCGAGATCTCCGCCGCTCGAGGAGCCAGCTCGCTCCAGTAGTTGGGGTGGTCGAGGAGCCGGACCACCGTCGGGAGCGGGAAGGTCCGGTGGAGGTCTCGGCCTGCCCGGCCGTAGTCGACGATCCGCTTCTGAAGCACGTCGGCGAACAGATCGAACACGTCCTGCTCGTAGGTCGTCAGCGGGCGCCTGCTCCCGACGACGACCTTCCCGACCGTCGTCACTTTTTGGACTCCGCCGATCAAGAGCGTCTCGAGGAAGTCCTCGTAGCCGAGGCGACGGAGCAGCTCTTCGCTCTCTCCCTCGAGGTCGAGCGAGACCAGCGCCTTGCCCGTCACGCGACGGTGCTCAACCTCGGCGTTGCGAATCAAGACCTCGCCGCCGGGGTGGGTCCCTCCGTGGCGCGCGAGGAGGTCGTCGAGCTCGCGCGCGACCTGCTCCTGGGAGGAGAACTCGAGCTCTTTGCCGCGAAACACGAGGTAGTGGAGCGAGTCTTGGTAGTCCTCTTCGAGGTGATAGATCACGATCAGGAGGTCGAACTGGACCGTGTCGTCGAGGGCGTCGACCGCGTCACGGACGCCTTGGCCGACGACGGGGTTCCGAAGCGCCTCGTGGATCTGGCGGAGGAGGCGCTGCTTTTGGCGAGCCCGCCGCCGGGCGGCGACGTAGTTGTCGAGGACCTCGGCCGCCGTGTGGAGGAGCGCGTCGAGTTCGCTCGGGGAGCCGGCGTCCTCGTCCACGAGCGCGGCGAGGGTCCCGAGGTCTTCACCCGCCACGTCGAGGACGCGGGCGTGCAGGAGTCCGCCGTCGGTGGGCTCATGGCCACCGCTCTCACCGCTCGCGCGCGCCCGCGCGTGGGCTGCCCTTCGCAGCCGCTGGTCGACGGTCGCGTTGTCTGGGGTGTAGACCTGGGTACCGAGCTGATCGTCGGGCGTTTCGACCCAGACCTGGCTCGCTTGACACGCCTCTTGAATCAGCGGCAAGCAGAGCGCAAGTGTGGCGCGGAGACTCAGTCGCCGCCGCTCTGCGGCCTCGATCTGGTCGTCGAGGCGCGTGTGCAGCGCGACTCGCTCTTTCATGAGGTCCAACTCAGTCCGCATAGAAGGGCGACTTTACCGGTTTCCGGAAGGCACCTAGGGGGCGTCAACGAGACCGAGATCGCGAATCCAGATACCCTGCCAGACTCCCCTGGACCCCTGGCCCCGACTTCACTAGGGTCTCTCGCGAAGTCGGGACCAAGCGCATGACACAACCGATCGGAGAGAATTCTCCCAGCGGCAGTTGGAGCGAGGTGAGCGAGCCATTCGCCACCGCAGCCCAGCGATTGGACGCTGCGGAGTTCGCCGCAGAGTTCCCCCACTCCTACCTCTGCTTCGCCGCGGGACCGCTCCTCTCCGAAGAGGGCGAGGACGGATTGCCACCCACGGCCCGGCACAACCTGGACGAGACGCACGAGGCTCCGCTGCCGACCCTCGAGAACCCAGCCAAGCTCCATGTCGTCCCGATTCTCAAGCGCGAGGGAGTCAACCCCTTCCCCCGAAAGATCACCTTCGGGCGGGGCCGCAACAACGACGTCCGAATCCCCTACAGCGACGTGAGCAAGCTCCACGGCTACTTCTCGCGCGACGGCGAAGGCTGGGTGATCACCGACGCCGGCTCGACGAACGGAACGTTCCTCGCGGGCGACCGGCTCAGCCCCCGAACCGCCGCCCCCCTCGCATTCGGCACCGTGCTCGTGATTGGCTCGGTCGAGAGCCGAGTCCTCCAGGGCGCTGCCCTCCACGAGTTCCTGCAGCCGCAGACGAGCTAGCCCACTTGATCCCAACACGGATCGGGCCCCTGCTCCGCCCCGAGGCTAAGGCCGCCTGGGACCCCCTCTTGGTGTGGGACGAGCTCGTGACCCTCCTCGCCCTCGTGCAAGCCGGCGAGCTGAGTGAACTCGACCACGACCTCGTTCTGGCCTACCTCGACGCCAACCTCCCCGACGCCGCGGTCGCTGAGTTGATCTCCTGGCCGGGGGAGTGGTTTGGGAACCGCTGGTATGAGGAAGTCGCGCTGCTCCCCGAGGAGGCCGCAGGACACCTCCTCGAGCGCTGCGGGCGAGATCTCCCAGGCGCCCCCGACGACGGCGACGACTGACCCCTCGAGTTGAGGCTGGCAGGGAGCCTTCGGCCCAATCTCTCGATCCTGTGACGCCTCGCGACGCCTGAATTCAGAGGACGAACCGCGCGTGGTCTGGCCAAACACGCTCCCCTAGCTGGGAGGGGCACCCGGCGCCGCCTATGATCGCTGAGCGTGTCGCGTCCCCCCCTGCACCGAGCCACCCGCTCGGCCCTCCTCACCGCCCTCTGCGGCCCTCGGTAACGAGTCGTGGTTCCGGACTCGGACTCTCAGTGGCCGCAACGCTTCGAGCGTATCCGTGAGCTAGGGCGCGGGGCCATGGGCGTGGTGTGGCTGGCCTACGATCACACCCGCGGTGAGCAAGTCGCGATCAAGAGCTTGACGGCCGCAAACGCCGCACCCACCCAACGCGCTCGCTTCGCGCGCGAAGCCGAGATCCTCTCGCGACTGCAACACCCCCACCTCCTGAGGGTGTTCGACCTCGTCGAGATCAAGGGCGTTCAGCAGCTGGTCGTGGAATACGTCGAAGGCGAGTCGCTCGCGGACACGCTCCGCCGAGGTCCGATCTCCCCCGAGCAAGCGGCTCAGATCTCACGCGCGATCGCCGAGGGATTGGCGGTCGTGCACGAAGCGGGAGTCGTCCACCGAGACATTAAGCCAGACAACATTCTGATCGACACCACGGGCCGACCGGTCCTCGTCGACTTCGGGATCGCGCGAGCCGCGAGCGGACAGTCACTGACCAAGACTGGCTCGCTTATGGGCTCCCCCCAGTACATGGCGCCCGAACAAGTCGCCGAGGCCAAGCGAGTCGACGCCCGAGCCGACGTCTACGGGCTCGGAGCGACGCTCTATCACGCGCTGGTCGGGGAGCCGCCCTTCCTGGGCGAGAGCGTGATCGAAATCCTAGCCCGCGTCATGAAAGAGACCGCGGTTCCACCCGCCCAACGGAACCCGGCGATTGAGCCCCGGCTGAGCAGGATCTGCGTCCGCTGTCTGGCCAAGGACCCCGCGGACCGTTTTCAGACCGCCGCAGAGCTCGCAGACGCCCTCGCGGAATCACTCCAGGCTCCAGCCCCGACCCGCGCCCGGGCCGGCCTGGGGATCCTAGTGCTGAGTGCGGCGGTCCTGGCTGCGGCCGCCCTCGGTTGGTCCGCGACTCGCTCCCAGCCGACGCCGCCTTCTCCGAGCCTGGCCCAAGCGAGCCCCTCGCCGACGCCCTCGCCGTCTCCCTCGCCCCCGGTCGTCAGTGCGCAGCTCGCCCAGGCTCAAGCGTTGGTCCAAGACCCGGGCACCCGGAGGACTGCGCTCCCGATCTACGAGCGCCTCCTCGCGCAGTTCCCCGACGACGCCGAGGTCTGGCTGGGTCGTGCCGACCTCCACGTCCTCCTCCAAGAGTGGCAGGCCGCGACCTCCGACTTCGGCCAAGCCCTGACACGCGACCCAGATCTGTTCCTAGCGCTCGTGGGGCGCGGTCGGCTCAGCGTGTCACTGGGTGACGTTAAGGCGGGCCTAAAGGACCTGGACCGGGCGGTTCAACTCCGACCCAAGGCGCCGGCGGCGCAGGCGGCCTTCGCGCGGGCCTTGAGCAAGACCGGGAAGGACGACGCTCGCGCCTTCGGAGCCTTCCAGCTCGCGCTTCGACTCGATCCGAACCAGCCAGGAGCTTGGCGTGACTTAGCTGAGCTGAGCTTTCGGCTCAAGGACTACGCGAGGACTTACCGCGACTGCATGAAGGGCCTCAAGCACGCCCCCGAGCGGCCAGACATTCTCGCGATCCGAAGCGGGGCCGAGCTGGGTCTCCTCCGGCCGGGAGTCTCGCTCGAGACCGCAGACCTAGCCCTCCGCAGGGACCCGCAGCTCCCGCTCGCCTGGCAGCACCGGGGATTGGCCTTGATCTCGCTCGGCAAGGTCCGCCTGGCCGCCGAGAGCTTCCGACGCGTCCTCGAGCTGACCCAGACCTCCAAGCTCAGCAAGGCGGCCAAGCGAGGCCTCGCCCTGACCGAGTCCCACCCCAACCCCGAGGGCGAAATCCTGCCCCAGTCAAAGCAGCTCTACGCCTTGGCGCGCAAGAAGGGCAGTCAAGGCGACCTCAAGGGAGCGATCAAGCTCTTAAAGGACGCGATCAACCTCTCACCGAGCTACGCCGGGGCCTATCGCAGCCGAGGCGTGGCTCACGCTTCGCTCGGGAACCTAGTCAAAGCCGAGGCCGACTTCACCGCGGGTCTGATCCTGGAGCCCAAGGAGGGAGCCTTCTGGGGCAATCGAGCCCTGATCCGCGATCGACTCGGGAAGTTCAGCGAAGCCGGCGACGACTTCAAGCGCGCCGCGGAGCTCAGCGAAGGGGACTACGCGGCGACCTACGGCCACGACTGCGGGCGATCCCTCAACCACGCAGGGCGCCACGAAGAGGCTGTCGAGGCCCTGACCGCCGCGCTCGAGATCAACCCGAAGGACGCCAGCACCTACGACCAGCGAGCGCTGGCCCACCGCAGCCTTGGGCGCTACGCACTCGCGCTCCAGGACTACAACCGCGCCCTCGCGTTGACCCCGGACTTTGTGCAATCGCTCCACCACCGCGCGATCACCAAGGCTGCCCTCGGCCGGCACACCGACGCGCTCGTGGACTACACCGCCGCGATCGCGCTCAAAGGAGACGACCCAGTCGCGTTCAACAATCGCGGCAACAGCCTGAACGCGCTCGAGCGCCCGCTAGAGGCGATCCAGGACTACACGACCGCCATTGACCTGCGCGGGGGCTGGGTCGTCTCGAGGCTCAGTCGAGCGTGCGTCTACGAGTCCGTCGAGCAGCTCGACCACGCGCGACGTGACGCGCGAGCCGTCACTCAACTCGATCCCCAGAGCGCGCAGACGCCGATCGCGCTCGCGATCCTCCACCGCTTGAGCGAGACACCCAAGGGACCCCGAGACCCCGCCCCATTACGGTCTATCTCGGGAGAGCCCGTCGAATACCCCACTCGCTACGCCTGGATCCTGACCGACCTGCGGTTCTTCAGCGCAGCCAGGCCCTTCACTGAGCGCGCCCAGCGCTTGGCGCCTCAGGACCCCACCGTGATGGCGCTGAGAGGTCTGACCCACTTCCAGGCGAGGCGATTCAACGAGGCCCAAATCGAACTGGAGGCCTCGCTGCGAGCCGCGCCGCTAGCGACGAACCCCAGGCAGATTCACACTGTGTTGATCTACGCGAATCTCCTCCAGGTCTTCGCGGAGACGTCCCAAGATCCTGCGAGGGCCTTGACCGAGGCGCTCCGGATCGTCGATGTCGTGCTCCGGACCGAGCCGACCCACTTCGAGACCCGCGTCGCGCGCGCGGTCTTGCTCTGGGAGTTGCGGAGGGGGCCCGAAGCGGCGCAGCTCGCGACCGAGCTCCTTCGGGTGGACCCAACCCACCTGACCCTCCTTCAGGCGCGTGCCAACGCGCTCCGGATCGCCGGCAACCGCCAAGGGGCACTCCGAGACTTGAACGCGGCGATCAAGGCCTGGCCAAACGAAAGCAGCCCGCTCTTCGTCCGCTCGCAGATCTACCTCGAGGCCAAGGACTACGCGACGGCGATCAAGGACCTCAGCGCGTCGCTCCGCCTCGACCCGAACCGAGGAGACGCCTGGACCTCGCGAGCTCAAGCCCGAGCAGTGACGAACGACTTCGCCGGCGCCGAAGCCGACGCCACGCGCGGGCTCGAGCTTGGCGCCACGAGCGAGGGGCACGCGATCCGCGCCTTCGTGCGAGTCAAGCTTGGCCTGGCTGAGCTGGCGCGGAAGGACGCGCTCCGGGCCCTCGAGCTGAACCCTAAAGAGGGGCTCGCCAGGCGCGTCTTGGAGTCGCTCCCCTGAGCGAGCCTCCTCGAGCGGACTTGTTAGGAGCAGCCAAACCCCGCTGTTTCGGGGACGGGAGAGGGGTAGAGTGTCGCCCCACAAGAGAGTGTTCCTATGACCGCAGCCCCTCCTCCCCAAAAGTCCGGCCCTCCGATCTTCAAGATCGCTTGCTTTGGCTGCATTGCGCTCGTGATCCTGAGCGTCCTCGGTTGCTTCGGAATCACCGCCGGCGCCATGTCGGCGATCAAGAGCAGCTCTGCCTACACGCAGGGCATGGCCATGGCCAACGCCGACGCGCGCGTCACTGACGCCCTCGGCACGCCGGTCGAAGGGAGCTGGTTCGTGGGGGGCAGCCTTGAGGACAGCGGCGCTACCGGGAGCGCGATCCTGGTGACTCCGCTCAAAGGGCCGAAGGGTGAGGGAGTCCTCACGATCAGCGCCACGAAGGCGAACGGGAAGTGGAAGATCGACGAAGCCGTCGTCGTGATCGGCGCGACCAGCGAGGCCTTCGACCTCGTCAACACTGGCGACGGCAAGACAGGCGAGGCCAAGACCGGCGAGGCCAAGACCGGCGAGACCAAGACCGGCGAAGAGGCGAGTCGCTAACCCGGCTCCAACGCGCGCCCTCGGAGCGGGCGGGGGTAAACCCCGCCCCTACCAAGGCGTGTTGCGAGCCGCCCGCGAAGTCGGCATGAGCCCCTGCGAGGGCCCGAATGCGTTCTGTAGGG
>JAESQQ010000519.1 GCA_016765095.1 Planctomycetota bacterium
CGAGCCCTCAGCCACCAGGGAGCAGGGGCCCTCATGTCCTCGGCCAGTCAGCGCTGGCTGGGTGATCCACCGGGATTCGGGTCTCGGACCGATCTTGAAAAACGCCGTTTCTCGGCCGGACCCCTAGGGGTCCTCAAAACGCACCCCCTAGCTACCAAGGGACTTACGCCCGTTGCGGCTGAGAACCTCGGCGCCGAGAAGCACCTGTTCGGCCCCGGCCTGGTCCTGTATCTGACCAAGAGCAAGGCGCCAAGAGCCCGGCGGTTCGCCGACTGGGCAGCCTCTCGCGGAGACGAGTTGCTCACGCACGGGGCGACCACGGCCCACGGGATCACGGCAGCGACGCCCGCCGAGGCCGCCCTGGGTGGCCGTAAAAACTGGGGAGAAAGAGTAATCAGGGGGGAATCGAAGGCCAATGGGGGCCCCCGGAGGGGTCCTTGCTACCCCTCGTCGCGCTCACGCTGGGCTTGCTCCAACAGCCGCCGCGCCTTCACAGGAGCCGACTCGATCAGGAGCAGGAGCGCGTCGAGAAGCGGAGCCCCGCCTCGCCGCTCGGCTGCCCCCGACTCGCCAGCCTCCCACCGACTGACCGCCGCGTTGCTCACGCCAAGGAGCTTGGCGAACTCGCGTTGTGAGAGGCCCCACTCCTTCCGCAGTTCCTCGACTCGCTCGCCCGCGCCCATGTTCACCCCTTCGGAGGTCCCGATCCAGCCGGCCAGTCTCGCAGGATCGACCTCGACCCCAGCGAGGGCCGCCCGCAACTCCACGAGCGCGGCCTCGACGCCGCCGATCATGCCGCCGCCCGCTTCAGGATCCGATTGACCTGGCTCAGTCCGAGCGCCTTCGTAGAGCGCGGCGAGACGAGGCCGCGAGCCTTCAACTCTGCGACGATCTTCCGCTGGCTCAGGCCGCGAGCCCGAGCCGCGAGGACCGCAGCGATCACCGCTTGCTCGCCCTCGTCGTCCACCAGGAGCCCGTCAGCAGTCGCCCGCTTGCCGAAGGGAACCGTGCCCGAGACCTCGCCGCGAGCCCGCTTCCGCGCCAGGGCCGCCTTCGTCCGAGCCCCAATCAGGAGCCGCTCATACTCGCTGAAGGCGTCGATCATTCGCCGCATGAGAACACTCGCAGGGTCGTCGCCTTCGGTCCCCTCGCCCGCCGCGCTCGCGACCCTCGCGCCCTTCTTGGCGACCAGCCGCTCCAACAGCGCGACCAGGATCGGGTCACGCCCGAGGCGGTCCCGCTTGGCGACCAGGAGCACGTCCCCGCGCCCGAGCTGGTCGATTGCGTCGAGGAGGGCCGGTCGGTCCTCCAGGCCCTTCGCGCCGCTCACGCCCTCGTCTTGGAGCCAGGCCGCGAGGTTGAGGCCCTCGCGCTTGGACCAGACCTCGCAGGCCGTCCGCTGCGCGTCGAGGCCGAGGCCCGAGGCCACCTGCCCCGCAGTAGAGACTCGTCCGTAAGCAATCGCCTTCGCCATGATTGTCCTCCCTTGTCCGTTGCTAACAGTAACAGCACGAGGAGGGCAGAGCAAGGGAAAGCGTTCGCTCCTCGTTCGAGGCGTGGTCACGAGGGCCGCCCCAAATGGGGCATTCAGCCAATCAGGTGACTTGGGGGCCGGGCCACAGCTCTCCGAAGCTGAGAGTCTGGCAGGCGAAGCAAGCCGCTTAGCAAGGAGGCCGAGGAGCAGTTCGAGATGCTCGGGAAGGGATCGCGTGCGCTCCAGCCCAGCCCAGCCCAGCATGGCCTCGGCCTCGCCGAGATCGACCGGGAAGCTGGCCGCAGTCGCGCATTTCTCAGCGCAGCCTTCAAGGGGCGGAAGCGAGGGCCAAAGGCAGCGCGAAGCTGGACCAGGATCGAAGCCTGGGTCAAAGCCGAGAAGGCCGCCTAATCAACGCCTCTCGCCACACGAAGAGCAAAAGACACCATTGCCTCTCAACCTGTTTCCGCACGACCGACAAAACAAACTCGGACCGCGATCTCCGCCACGGGCGCGATCTCCGCCACGAGATCGGGGACCAGCCTCGATCGTCCCGTCGTCGTCGTCGTCGTCACCGAAAGGCGCTGTAACGATATCTCCGGCCGTCGTGACAATCACTTCGCCCAACCCAGCAACAGCCTTCACTGGCTCAATGATCAGCGAACATGAACTCAGCAAAGCTACTCCGAGCAAACAAGAGCAAAGCGCGGCGAACCTCATGCCAACCCCAATGTGTGCTGAGCCAGTTTTAGCTTGGCAGCGGCTATCCCCTCTCGCAAGCAAGGGCTGGGAAGCCGGTTGTGCATGGCCACGTAGAAGGCCGGGTGATCGAGGGCCTCGCCCGAGGCTCACCGCTCCAGTCTCTCCGAGGCGAAACCTAGTTCCCCTGGGTTCCACCGGGTTTCACCGGGTTCCCCCGCCTGCTCAAGGTCACTTCGACGCCGCCTGAGGTGCCTGAGTCCTCCTCAACTGTAGGCCCAGCCTGACATGGCCCGGTCCACGGCTCCCTCGCTCTGCCCTCCGAGCGGGTGCTTCCAAGCTGCGGGAGCCCAAAACCTTCCGGACGTTAGTCAGACGCCGAGCGGGAATAGAGTCTCCTTGCGGGCTCTAGGACCAGTCTCACGGCCAGGTCGCGAGCCCGCGCTACCAGCGCCGAGACGTCCCCGGGGGCAAAACGTAGGCTGGAAGTCATGGGAGAAGACATGAGCGAGCGGCCGATCCACTACAGCACCAAGCCGAGTTGGCCCCGCCTTCTGTGGACCGCGCGAGAGGCTGCCGACGAAGCGTTTCGCCTAGGGAGGGTCAAGACCGAGGGAGACTCGGAGACCAGCGTCCAGGCTGAGCCGATTCAACGACAAACCTCTATTGCGCTGGTCTTCTCTGCGTTCGCGGTGGAAGCCTGGGTGAACGAATCGGGAGCAGACGCTGGAAGCCCCAAAGTAAATGGGGATCACAGACCGGTAGCTGCGAAGTGGCACGACGAGTGGTTCAGACGCGAGCATGGACGGCATGGGCGGGGGACCCTGTCGAAGTTCAAGGCGGGATACGTAATCTTCTCTGACCGCGAGTTCGACCCTCAGGCGCCTTGGTGGAAGGAGATCGAAAGCTTGTTCGACCTTAGGAATGCGATAGGGCACACAAAGCTTGACCGTCGGGCTTATCGAGGAGGAGAGCTTGTCGAGGAAGCCCCAGACGATCCGCAGGCGCGAGAATCCGCTGGCCAGGAGAGCCTCCCCGCAGAGGACCACAGAGACTTCTTTCGCGACACGTTCTCCGCAGATGGGTGCCGCCCTGGAACTGACGCAGAGGAAAAGTGTCCAGTCGCGACTATGCGGCCACGGCGTAGCCTGGCTGGCGGAAGGTCTTCAGGCCGTCC
>JAESQQ010000520.1 GCA_016765095.1 Planctomycetota bacterium
CCCCGCCCCTACATTCACCGCTACCGTAGGGTCTCACCCGCGATAGCCCGAAGATAGGGCCCGGGGAAGTCGAACACGGCTCGGCTTGGCGTTCGACCACGCAGGGCAACGGGGTACGCAAAGACGCCCCAGCGCTAGGAAAGCGACGGGGCATCCTGTTCGAAGCCTGACTGTTCGAAGCCTGACTGTTCGAAGCCTGACTGTTCGAAGCCTGACTGGCCTCCGCGCCTAACCCGGGAGGGGGGGAGGTGCCATGCTCGGGAGCGGAGGCGGGGCCGCGGCGAAGACTTGACCGAGCTCAGCGACCTGAGCGGCGGGTGTCCAAGCGGCCATTCCGTTGCGCCAGACCAAGGTCTCAGGCGTCAGCTGGCCCTGGGCGAGCAAGCCCTGGAGCGCGGCGACGTCGAATGGACCTTGCTGCGTTCCGCCGATCGCGGCGTGGAAAGTGACCGGCGTCGGAAGGGGAGGAGGAGCGGCCGCCATGGCCGGCGCCCCCATGCCTGGCGCCCCCATTCCCGGGTTGAGGGCCTGGTTCATCATGTTGGGCATCATCATGCCCATGCCGAGCCCCATGCCGGCGCCCATCATTCCGCCGACAGCGCCGCCAGGCTGCTGCGCGGCGTCGCGCATGGCCTGAGCTGCCATCATTTGCATGTAGCCCTGGCCGCCACCGCCGAGACCCAGTGCGCCCATTTGGCTGCGCTGGTTGATCGCCTCCTTGACGGACTCGGGGAGGCTGATCGAGCTGACGAGGAAGTCGTAGAGCTCGACGCCATACTTCTGGAAGTCGTCGGCGGTGCGAGCCTTGGTCGCGACCGCGATCTCGTCGCGCTTGCTCTGGAGCTGAACGACGCTCTTGCCGGTCATGAACTCGGCCACGAGGTCCGAGAAGCGGGCGCAGACGACGTCCTTGAACCAGCGCTCGATGTCAGTGCTGTCCTGACGCCCCTCGGTCCCGACAACCTCCGAGATGAAGGTCTTGGGATCGGTGATCCGAATCGAGAACTTGCCGAAGGCGCGCACGTTGACGAAGCCGAACTTGGTGTCCTCGAGGAGGATCGGCTCCTTGGTGCCCCATTTCATGTCGCGGAACGGCTTCATCGAGACGAAGTAGACCGACGACTGGAAGGGCGCGTCTTTGTAGACGAGCTTGTAGAGCTTCGAGACGAGGGGAATGTTCTCGGTCGAGAGCGTGTGTCCACCCGGCTTGAGGGTGTCCATGGCCTGGCCATTGCGGAAGAAGACCGCGGCCTGTCCTTCTTGGACGATACAGCGAGCGCCGAGCTTTAGATCGGCCATGCCCTGCGCAGGAATTCGCTGGACCATTCGCGATCCGCGACTGTTGTCCTCCCACTTGAGGACCTCGAGACGAAGGCTCATGGCCTACCCCTTTCTCATGATGTCTTCGCGACGCTGGAAGTAGTCTTCCAGGGAGTCGACGAGGTTGATTGAATCGCGCACCAGCCCGAGGGCGGTCGCTTTGTCTGCGCCGTTGAGGGCCGCGATCTTGGCCTCGACTTCCGTGGCGCCCTCGGCCAGGGAGAGGTCGAACTCGTAGACCTTCTGGAGTTGGTCCTCTTGGACCTTGACCGTGTCGAACATGCCCGACCAACCGCGGTCGGCGTTCTTGATCTTGTTCGCGACGGCGTCGAGACGGCTCATGAGCTTCTCGTAGGGAGTGATCCCGTCGAGGTCTCCGCCGGCGATCACGTCATTGAGCGACCGCTTGACCTTCTCCTTGCTTGCGCGGAGCCGTTCGTGGCACCAGTCGCGTTGGATTTGGTCGACTTCGCGCCACTCTTCGCGCTTCTGGTAACCGCGGAAACCGGGCACCAGGTTGCCGATCTTTTGAAGCAGGCCGCGTTGTCCGACCGCCTTGGCGTGAATGTTGTGAGCCATGGGTCTCCTCAGTGTTGTGTCGGGGATTCTACGGGCGGCATCCTGCCCAGGACAAGAGACGATATTCGTGGAATTGGGGCATTTCGAGTCCTCACAAGGCCTTGGAGTTGAAAAATCCCTCTGAATAGCCGACCCATTACACACCCTGAAAAATCCATCTGCCTGAACTGGAGGCCCTCGCCCGTTACTATCGGATCCGTGACAGGCCTAGAAGTCGTCATTGCCCAAGTTCTGGAGGCAGGTCGGCTCAAGCAGCGGCTCCTGGCGGACGAGGCACGTCAGATCAGCCAGGTCGCAGGCTGCCTTCTGGCTGCAGCCCGTGTCCCGCGCACGATTCACGTCTGCGCCGACGGCGAACTCTGGCCCCTAGCCGAGCTCCTGGCCTCCCGATTCCGAGGGGAAGGCGAGGGCCTCCTGGCCCCGGCGCGAGCTCTCCCGCGCGACCTCGACGCTCGTCAGTTGCTCGCTTACGCCAAGCATGACGAGGTGATCCTCGTCCTGAGCGCCGATCCCAGCTCTCGCCTAGGGCCACTCCTCCGCCAAGCACAGGGACAAGGAGTTCAGACCGTTGGGCTTCTGACTCGCGACACGGCCCCGCTCGCCGCCTACTGCGTCGCGGCGATCGTGGTTCCCAGCGAGGAGATTCGCGTCGTGACCGAGGTGTTCCTCTCCTTGGGCCACGTTCTGGCGGGCCTCGTCAGCCAGGGCCTCGGACAGCTCGAGTCCTCAGTCGTGCCTCCCCCGGTGTCCACGACCCTCCCCAAAGCGATCAACCGAGACAGCCAAGAGATCGACACACTCCGCCTCCGCCCCGACAGCGAGGAGGGCGAGCTGCTCGCGAAGGCTGTCGGCGCTGGCTACGCGCCACCGACCGATCCCACCGGACGCTCGCGGCGCCAAGTCCCCCCGACCAACGCCGAGGTCGTCGTGCCGAACGCTGAGGAGGAGCGATTCCGGTTTCGGTGCGGCGCCTGCGAAGCCGTCGTGGGTGTCGATCGCCGCCACTGCGGGAAGCGCGGTCAGTGCCCGCACTGCAAGACCGAGTTCCGGATCCCTCAAGCTGACTTCGACGCGACCTCGACCCAGCGGGCGCAGGCCGTCTCGCGCTCCCAAGCGGAAGCTCACGCCCTGCAAGAGGCTCCGGCCCGCCCCGCGCCCCCGTCTCGCCAGACCGCGCGCCCCGCTCCAGACTCGGGCGACTCGGAGCGTCAGGGTTCGGAGCGTCAGGGCTCGGAGCGTCAGGGCTCGGGACGTCAGGGTTCGGGACGTCAGGGTTCGGGACGTCAGGGTTCGGAGCGTCAGGGGGGCTCGCGGAAGACGACCAAGCGCCGACGCGAGCGGCGTCGCGCGCCTCGAATCTGCGTGACGGACGCTTTGGTGCGGCTCGCGATCGAGGCCTACCCAGACCCCGCGAGCCAGGGCTACAGCCTCGACGACCTCTCCCTGACTGGGCTCCGCTACGTCTGCGCTGAGCCCAACCACGAGATCGGCCAGCTGGTCCACCTGACGATCGACTTTCCGGCCTTTCCGCTCCCCGTCCGGATCAAAGGCGAGATCCGCCGCGTGATTCCCCTCGAGGAGGAGGGCAGCTTCGGAACCGGAATCCGGTTCGTCGAATATGTGGGGGACGCTCAGCGCCAAATCAAGCGCTTGCTCGATGGAGACAAGCTGCGAGGGGTTCGCCGCCGATAGCGGCGTCCCCCCGACCCGGGAGGTCGAGATGCCCAGTTCCATGCGCCTAGGCGGCTACTGCCTCCTCGTCTTCTTGAGCCTCGCCTCTTGGGCAGCTCCACCCGTCTCGGCTCAAGACGAGAGCAGCGAGGGCGATCGGGGGGCTGGGCTAGCGATCCGACTTCCAGGGCGGATCGGCCTGACCGGCTTTCAGGACATGGTCGACGCGCGCAGCCCCAAGGGACCGTTCTCGATTCGAGGCGGCGTCCGCTACGACGTGACGATGATCGAGCAGGACTTCGACGGGGCGGTCCGAAACACGCGCGAGAAGGAGATCCACGACCTGAGCATTTACGTCGGCGGCTCGTTGTTTGGGCTCGTCGACGTCTCCGCGCGGATCCCCTGGTCCTACCGCGTGGAGGAGAACAACCTCAGCGGACTCCGAGACACCGTCGATCGCGACCACGGCTGGGCGGACTTTGACTTCGCCGCCAAGGTCACCCTTCAGCTCGGACCGGTCACCCTAGCTCCCTACGTCAAGGGCCGCTTCGACACCGGCGAGCCTGAGGTCAACGACTTGATGGAGTTCGAGTGGGGCGCCGCCGGCACGTTCTCGATCCTCAACGACTACGTCTCCTTCCACGGCAACGCGGCTGGCTTCACCCGCGAGCAGGGCCTGTTCGCCGTCAAGTTCCGCCTCGGCGTCTCGTTCGTGGTCTGGACCGGTCCGGCTCTGACCCTGCGGGTCTACGGCTACGGCGACGGAGTCGAATACGAAGGGCGCGCCAAGACCGACGGCGACTTCGAGTTTGGGGCCCAAGCGATCCTGTTCGAGTTCCTGACGGTCGAGGTCGGGGCCTCGGTCCGCCTCCTCGACGCGGGCTACCTCGACGAGACGACCAAGGACTCGCTTCGCGCGCAGAACGTCTATGACCGACACTTCGACGACGAGGGGACCTGGCAGATCCAGCTCGCGATCGGGGTCGTGTTCTAGCGCAATTCGTCTCCCTGCCCGCGCGAATCGCTCGTCGTGCTCGTGCTCGTGAGGGAGGCGGTTGAGGACGGAGGCCATCGGTCACGCAGCGACAAGCGTCGGGCGGGGGTAAACCCCGCACCCTACAGATCGCACTGGCGCCCCTGTAAGGCCCATGAGAGCACCTGCGCCCCTGCAAGGCCCCGAGTCGACCTCCAATGGCCCCCTAGCGGCTC
>JAESQQ010000521.1 GCA_016765095.1 Planctomycetota bacterium
CCAGCGCTCGGAGCCGTGTTGCCGCTGGGGATCCCGGCCAGCGCGCTGAGGGTGCCGCCCGGCGCGGCGACGTCCAACGCGGCAGCGGCGCTCGGCGAACTCCTGTTCTTCGAGAAGCGCATTTCGCGAGACGGCTCGGTCTCCTGCGCGAGCTGTCACCGGCCCGCGCTTGGGTTCACCGACGGGCTCGCGCGCGCGCGCGGCGTCGGAGGAGCGCTCGGCGCGCGCAACACGCCGACGGTGCTCAACAGAGCCCTCTCCTCGGCGCAGTTCTTCGACGGGCGCGCCTCGAGCCTCGAGGTCCAGGCCCTGGGCCCGATTGAAAACCCCGACGAAATGAACCTCCCGATCCCCGACGCCGTGGCTCGCCTCGCGACCTCTGCGACGTATCGCGCGCGCTTTCGCGCCGCCTTCGGGCGCGGTCCGAGTCGCGCGACCCTGGCTGCGGCGTTGGCTGCTTTCCAGCGCCGCCTGCTCTCGGGGGGGTCCCGAGTCGACCGGTGGGAGGCAGGCCAAGGCGGTCTGACCCCTCGTGAGGTCCGCGGGCGCGAGCTCTTCTTGGGCCGGGCGCGCTGTGTGGCTTGCCACGTCGGGCCCAACTTCACCAACGAGGCCTTCCACAACACGGCTTCGGCCCGCAGCCTCAGCGATCGGGGGCGCGCTGCGGCCACGGGTCGAGCCTCGGACGAGGGGCGCTTTAAGACCCCGACCCTGCGGGACGTGTCTCGGACCGCGCCCTACCTCCACGACGGGAGCGTGGGGACGTTGGAGGAAGTGATCGAACTCTACGACCGAGGCGGCTTGCGCCGAAGCGGCCGAGACGTGGAGATCCGAGCGCTGGGGCTCACGCCGGGCGAGAAGGCTGACTTGGCGGCCTTCCTCCGTGCTCTCGACGGCC
Organism: Planctomycetota bacterium; assembly: GCA_016765095.1. GTDB lineage: Bacteria > Planctomycetota > J058 > J058 > J058 > NORP233. The sequence goes on from JAESQQ010000521.1 coordinate 899, forward strand.
CGAGCACGGCTCGCCAGCCCCCCAGCCTGCCGACGGACGTTCAGTTCACCGCTCCCCTCGCCACGCCGACCGAGCAGTGGCTCGACAGCGTCTATCAGGCCTATCTAGGCCGCGTGGCGACGGGGGCGGAGCGGACGGACCAAGTCCGGGCGCTCTCCGCCGGGCGGACCCCCGAGCAAGTTGTGCGCGAGGTCTCGACGAGCCCAGGCGCCCTGGAGCGAAAAGTGGAGGGCCTCTACCGTCGCTACTTGAATCGCCTGGGAGACCCGGGTGGGGTCGCGAACTACGTGGCCGCCGCGCAGAGCGGTCGGCAGCGGGCGGCGCTCGAGGTCGACTTCCTGCTCTCCGCCGAGAACCGAGCTCGGCGCCCCGGCCAGGTCGGCTGGATCACTGGGCTCTATGAGGACGTGCTGGGTCGGGCCCCAGACGCGGCCGGGCTCGCAGGCCACGACGCTCACTTGACGGCGAACCCAAACTCGCGGGACAGCGTCGCGCGCGCGTTCGTGCGCTCGGGGGAGCGCCACGGGCGTTGGGTCGACGCGGCCTACACAGATCTCCTGAGCCGTGCCCCGAGCGCTAGCGAGCGGGCTGACGCTGTGGCACGCCTCGGCCAAGGGGAGGCGCTGGAGGAGGTTCGGGTCCGCTTGCTGACGTCGCTTGCGCCTTGAGCGGGGTCGGCCCAAGACGGCCTCTGGAGCGCTGAGCGGAATCCCTCGCTCCCTCCACGACCGGGCTCCTTGCGCCTGCTCTGGTCGAGCCCTAGACTGCCGCGCTACGCACGGTAGGAAAACGCGAGCATGTCTAAACAATTGCCCGTCGTGGGGGGTCACCCAACTGGGTTTGGCGCCACTTCGCGACCCGACAACTGGTGGGTTGGTCCTGCAGCCACCTTCTTGGGGCTCCTAACCTTCCTCGCCTACGCACACTGGGCCGCCTTTCAGGGTGAGCACTACTACGCGCACTCCTACTTGAGCCCCTTCTACTCGCCGGTCCTCTGGACGGACTTGGCGGCGGCGGGGAGCGCGCCCGTCGAGCACGCCTGGTTGGGGATCTGGCCGGAGTGGTGGCCGAGCTTCCTGCCCAAGTCTCCGGCGCTCCTGATCTTGGTCTTCCCGGCAGGGTTTCGCTTCACCTGCTACTACTACCGCAAGGCCTACTACCGCTCGTTCGCGGGTTCGCCTCCCGGCTGCAGCGTCGGCCCCATGGCCCCTTCGGGCAAGACGTACCACGGCGAGGGCCGGCTGCTCTTGTTCCAAAACCTGCACCGCTACTTCATGTATGCGGCGCTCCTCTATATCCCGATCCTGTTCTACGACGCGTTTCTCGCGTTCTACAACGGGGGCAATTGGGGCGTCGGCGTCGGCTGCTTCGTGCTGCTGCTCAACGCCTCCCTGCTCTCTTGCTACACCCTGGGCTGCCACTCCTTCCGCCACTTGATCGGCGGTCGCTCGGACTGCATGACGCCGTGCGGCAAGGCCACGACTCAATTCAAGCTCTGGAAAATGTCGACTTGGTTCAACGGGCGCCACATGGCGTTCGCCTGGGTCAGCTTGTTTTGGGTCGGCTTCACTGACCTCTACGTCCGGCTCGTCTCCATGGGCGTGATCCACGACTACAACACCTGGTGATTGATGGACGTCTCTGAGCTTCTGACAATCGAGCACGACGTGCTCGTGATCGGCGCCGGTGGGGCTGGATTGCGCGCTGCCATTGAGTGCAGTTCGCAGGGGCTGAGCACGGGCGTCATCTCGAAGAGCCTGCTGGGCAAGGCGCACACGGTCATGGCCGAGGGCGGCATGGCGGCAGCGCTCGGCAACGCCGACTCGCGCGACAACTGGAAGATCCACTTTCGCGACACGATGCGTGGGGGTAAGTTTCTCAACGCGTGGCGAATGGCCGAGCTCCACGCCAAGCAGGCGCCGGCGCGCGTTCGTGAACTCCAAGAGTGGGGCGCGGTCTTCGATCGGACCAAGGACGGTCTGATCAACCAGCGCAACTTTGGCGGGCACCGCTACCCGCGCCTGGCGCACGTCGGTGACCGGACCGGGTTGGAGCTGATTCGTTCGCTCCAAGACCACGGGATCCACCAGGGCATTGACTTCCACATGGAGTGCACCGCCCTGGAGCTGCTCAAGGACGAGGAAGGTCGGATCGCGGGCGTGGCTGGCTACTGGCGAGACACGGGGCGCTTCGTGTTGTTCCGCGTCAAGACGGTGATCATGGCCACGGGCGGCGGCGGCCGCTGCTGGCCGGTGACCTCGAACTCATGGGAATACACCGGCGACGGCCTGGCCATGGCCTACGACGCGGGCGCGGAGCTGATGGACATCGAGTTCACCCAGTTCCACCCGACGGGTATGGTGTGGCCTCCTTCCGTGCGCGGGACGCTGGTGACCGAGGGCGTGCGCGGCGAGGGCGGAGTGCTGCTCAACAACAAGGGCGAGCGCTTCATGTTCAATTACGTCCCCGAGCGCTTCGCCTCGGAGACCGCGGACACCGTTGAAGAGGCGGACCGCTGGCTGGCGGGCGAAGAGGGGACCCGGCGACCGCCCGAGCTCCTGACTCGCGACGTGGTCGCGCGCGCGATTCGGGCCGAGGTCGAGGCCGGACGCGGATCCCCCAAGGGGGGCGTGTTCCTCGACATTGCCTCTCGCCGCGACGCCGAGGCGATCAAGCGCAAGCTGCCCTCGATGTACCACCAGTTCAGGGAGCTGGCGGAGGTCGATATCACCAAGGAGCCTATGCAAGTCGGCCCTACCCTCCACTACTTCATGGGCGGGATCCGCGTCGATCACGACACCCAAATGACCGCGGTCCAAGGCCTGTTCGCGTGCGGCGAGTGCGCCGCCGGCTTGCACGGCGCCAACCGCCTCGGCGGTAACTCGCTCTCCGACTTGATCGTGTTCGGTCAGCTCGCAGGCAAGGGCGCGGGCGAATACATAAAGGCGCTCGAGAAGGCGCCTCACGTCGAGGACGACCCGATCAAGGAGGCCTTCCGCCGCGCGACCGCCCCGCTCAACCGGGAGACCGGAGAGAACCCCTATCTGATCCAGGAGGAGCTCCACGAGATCATGGCGCAGCACGTCGGGATCATTCGCGAGGGCGAGGAGATGCGCGAGGGGATCAAGAAGCTCGAAGAAATGGCCAGCAAGATCGAGAACGTCAAGGCGATCGGCGCGAGCCAATACAACCCAGCCTGGCACCAGGCGCTCTCAGTCCGCTCGATGCTCCTTGTCTCGCAGGCGGTCGCTATGGCCGGGGAAATGCGTGAGGAGAGCCGCGGTGCTCACACCCGGGTCGACTTCGAGGGTGAGCGGGAGGAGTGGGGCAAGGTCAACATCGTCGTCCGCAAGGCCGCCGACGGGACCATGGAGCTCGAGAAGATCGAGCGCCCCGAGCCTGCCAAATACCTGAGCGAGATCGGCTACGCCGATATCGACGATCTTGAGTCTGGAAAGGTCGGCGCCGACGCGCCGGAGGAGTAGCCCGTGGCTGAGCGCACTTTCCGGATCTGGCGCGGTGACTCTGAAGGCGGCGACTTCGTCGAATACAAGTCCGAGGTCGGCGAGGGTCAGGTCGTGCTCGACGTGTTGCACACGATTCAGGCCCACCAGGCCAACGACCTCGCGCTCCGTTGGAACTGCAAGGCCGGCAAGTGCGGCTCCTGCAGCATGGAGATCAACGGCAAGCCGAAGCTGGCCTGCATGACGCGCATGAACATGTACGAGCCCGGCGAGACGATCACGTGTCAGCCGCTCAAGGCGTTCCCTGTGGTCCGCGACCTCGTGCCGGACGTCAGCTGGAACTACAAGCAGAACAAGCGGATCGCGCCCTTCAAGTGCAAGCCTGCCGACGCAGACGGCAAGCACCGCATGTATCAAGAGGACATTGATCGGGTCCAGGAGTTCCGCAAGTGCATTGAGTGCTTCATGTGCCAGGACGTCTGCCACGTCCTGCGGGATCGGGACCGCAAGGACGCGTTCGCTGGACCGCGCTACATGATTCGCGTCGCGGGCCTCGAAATGAACCCGCTCGACGACGAGGACCGGATCCCCGAGCTGAAGCACGAGCTTGGCGTGGCGATGTGCAACATCACTCGTTGCTGCACCGAAGTCTGCCCCGAGCACATAAACATCACCGACAACGGGATCATTCCCATGAAGGAGCGCGTCGTGGATCGGTTCTACGATCCGCTCCTGATCGCGTTCCGAGCCCTGACGGGGCGGCGCAAACGGACGAAGCTCCGGACGGTCGAGTCAACAAAGGAGTAGCTGTGTCTGAGGCGGACTCTCTCGAGCTCAAGCAGATCTCTCAGGAAGCCGTCGCCGAGGCGGTCGCCAAGGCGGAGCACTACCGGCTGCTCAACGAGCCAGAGCAAGCTGAGAGCGTCTGCCTCGACGTCTACGAGGCCGAGCCGAGCAATCAGCGCAACCTGATCTGCCTCGTGCTGGCCATGAGCGATCAGCTCGGTTCTCCTCGGGGAGCGCGACGCAAGCAGATCGAAGTCTTCGTCGCCCAGATCGAGGGGGACTACCTGAGGGCCTACTATCGCGCTCTGATCGCCGAGCGCGGCGCGCGGCCCCTCCTCGACAAGGGACCCTCTCGAGTCTTCGCCTACGACGGACTGCGCGAGGCCATGGACCTCTACGACGTCGCGGCCGAGCTTCGCCCGGCTGGCAACGACGACTGCCTCCTGCGCTGGAACAGCTGCCTGCGCACGATCCGGCGCGAGCGGCTCAAGCCGCTCCCCCCGACTGAGACGGGATTCCCGCTCGAGTAGAGGAGGACTTTGCGCTGAGTAGTGACCGGCCCACACGCCGTGGCTACTCTCGTTTTATGAGCCTCCCTCGAATCCTCCTGATTGATGACGACTCCGAGGTGCTTGATCGCCTCCTGCAGGTCGTCGAGGGCAAAATGGAGATCGTCGGGGCCTCTGGCGTGGACGAGGTGTTGGAGCACCTGCAGAGGTCGAAGTGGGACCTCTTGCTGACGGACGTGAACCTGCTACTCGTGCGCGGAGATCGCCTGATCGAGCTCGTCAGAGAGCGCTTGGGTGGCCAGACACCGCCTGTGGTCTACTTCTCGTCCGCGGACGAGAGTGAGCTGGCGGAGCTGACCGCCTCGACCGGCGCGGCCGGCTTCCTGAGCAAGGGGACTCGCAGCGCGGACCTCTTGGACCGGATCAGCGAGTTCGTTTCGGTCTAAACCGGAGGCCACGATTCTGAGAGGTCGCCCACGAGGGTGGTCTCACGACTCCCATTCGCTATGAAGGCGACCTCGCTCAGAATCGCGCTCCGCTTTACTAGACTGCAGCCGTGAAAGACGACGAGCCACGGATCTTAGGGCGCTCTGCGGCGCAGGGAGACGAGGAGGCTCGAGCGCGGCTCCTGCGAGAGCACGTTCGGCGGGGCACCTTCGAAGGACGGAGCCTGGGGAGGCTGGCGGGTCTCGGGGACGCTACCGCGCGAGCGCTCGTTCCCTCGGCCAGCGGCCTGGACCCCAAGGCCTTCGGTATCGCGACGAGCGAATGCGCACAACACAAGGCGAGCCTCGCCCAGAGCCCAGGCGGGCTGCAGCCCGGCTCGGATCACGCTCGCTGGGTGTGGGAGGCACTCTGGGCGGTCGACGCCTGGCTCGATTTCCCTTGCGCCGAGCTGGCAGAGGCGGCTGCTGGCGCGGGTCAGGCCATGAGGAGCGCGCGGGAGACCTACCTCCCGGGCGCCGACGACATGAACGGGTTCTTCACGAGTGTGGAGGAGCTCTGCGCTGGGGTGTCGGTCGTTCAGCGCGGCGATCCCTATCCCGGGAGTCTGCACTCCGAGGCCTTGAACTCAGCCGATCTGGAGGAGTGGGCGGCCTGGCCGGGAGCCCCGGCCGCCACGGCTTGCCCCCCATTGAGGGACCCGCCGGAAACCCTCTGGACGTGGCTCGAGGGGATCCCTTCCGCGCCGGATCGGCTTCGCGCTGCGCTGGCGTCAGCTCGACTCGTCCTCCCCCTCTGGGTTCGCTCCCACCCAGACGACCCCACCCACCGCTCCAGCTTGCTCCTGGCCGAGCAGCGGGCTGCCGCGGCCGAGGGGGCCTCGAGCGATCGGGTCCCGCACCCGGACCGGTCGTGGAAGTCCCCCTACCGCGAGAAGCCAGCCTTGGGCGAGATCGTCGGGCCTTACTGCGCCGCGGCCTCGATCTGCGCCGCCGTCCGCGCCGTCAACCAGGGCGATCAGTACGGGGCGCCGACCCTCTACGTGCAGGGAGATCCAGTCAAGACTGCGGTCTGCGCGGCGAGCCTCGTGGCGGGTGTCGAGCGAACGAAGCTCGCGATCCGCGACGCGCTCTCGCACATCACTGGGAGCTAATACGTCCCCGCCCGACTACGCGCGGAGATTTCGTGCTCGCGCTCCTGCTCGATCGCACGCGTGTCCGCCCGGGACATACGCCGGGCGGGGGCAAACCCCGCACCCTACAGATCGTATCTCGCGCCCGTGCAAGCGCCCGAGCCGACCTCCAATGGCCGGGCTCGCAACACACTCGAGTAGGGGCGGGGTTTACCCCCGCCCGCCCCCGAAGCCGTGCCAAGCGGCCTCTCAGGAGCCTCCCCGCCTGATCAAGTGTGATTTCGCTTCGGAAAATCCGAGCGGGCGCGGGTTCAGTCGCCGCTTGGCGATCCGGAGAGCTTTGCGGCGCGGGCCTCCCACTCGGCGGCCTTGCGCGGATCGGCGGGGACTCCGCGGCCATCGCGGTAGCAGTTGGCGAGGGTCTCGCAGACGTCCGCCGTGAGCGCCTTCTCGGGGAGCTGTTCCAAGAGGCGCACCGCCCCGGTCAGGTCGGTGGGCCCACCCATTCCGTTAAACAAAGACGTCGCGTAGTTGATCGTCCCTACGGCGTCGCCTCCAGCGGAGGCCTGCGCGAAGAGCCGGCGGGCCGCGACGTGTTGATTTCGAAGCGAGAGTTGGTAGCCCGCCTGCCGAGCGGCCAGCGCGTCTCCCAACTCGGCGCCCTTTCGAAAGGCGAACAGGCCCTTCTCAGGGTCGTGGAGGTCGGGGTATTTGGCCTTGTCCATGTGCACGAGCCCCAGATTTCGCCAAGCGATCGGGCTGTCGGCTGCTGCCGCGCGCCGCAACCAGGTGAGCCCCTCGGCGACGTCTTGTTCAACTCCCTCCCCTTTGAGCAGGCTGACACCCCACACCAAACAGCCTCGGCGCGAGGAGAGGAGCGCGGCGCGCTTGAACGCCCCTGCGGTCTCTTGGGGCCGGTTGGAAGAGGCGAACTCGCCGCTCTGGATCCCAGCCCCAAGCGTCAGGTGCACGCGGGCGTTGACCGAGGCGGCCGCCGCTCGGAGCAGGTTGGCTGCGGCGGCGCGGATCGGGAGGTTGCCGGCTTTGTTCCGGCGGGTGAATCCAAGCAACCGGAGGCCCAGCTCACCCTTGGCGTAGGGAGAGCCGCTCTTGCGACAGCGACGGACGAAGGGCTCGACGTCGACCTCCCCCCTGGTGGCGAGGGGCTCTTTGGTGGCTAGATAAGTCTGGAAGTAGGCCAGGTCGCCTGGGGGGAAACCGAGTCGGGCGGCGGTCGCGAGGGCTTCTTTCGCCGCCGGCAGGTCCTTCTCGACCCCCCGCCCGTTCATGAGGCAGAGGGCGTAGTCGCAGAAGGCTTGAGCGTGCCCGGTGGCCAGACCTGGCTTGAGGTAGCGGATTATGAGCTCGAAGTCGGGCTTGGCGGCCTGTCGCTCGAGCGTGGCGCGGAGGGTCATGCCTTGGGGGGAGCCGAGCGCGATCGCGACTCCGAGCCAGTCGCGACAGCGCTCGAGCGCTCCCTGATTGAAGAAGTAGTGGGCCAGGCGGGCCGCGGCCTGATCGTCGCCACGCAACGCCGCCTCGCGGACCTCCTTGACCGCGCGGAGGTCGGGCTCCCTGTGCACAGCCTTCCCCAGGACGGTCGCTCGGAGCAGCGCAGCCGTCGACCCGGCCGCGATCGCGCGCTGATGCCACCGCATGGCCAACTTCTTCTCGGCCGGTTTGAATCCTGGGTGCAGGTAAGACACTGCGAGGTTTGCCGGAGAGTCTCGGCAGCCGCTCTCTGCGGCCCTCTCCCACCAGATCCGCGCTTGAGCCGTGTCTTTGGTGACTTGCCAGCCGCGGGAGAAGCGTCCCGCCAGGATTCGCATTGCGGCCGAGTCTCCCGCCTCGGCCGCAGTCTTCAGCTCGGCCTGGGACGCGGTCGCCAGCCTGCGCCGGCGTGCGAAGTAGGCGGGGCTCCCGTAGCTCGCTCGGACCGTGGGCGCTTGGCTGGGACTGGGGGTGGGCTGGCTCGCGAGGGGAGCCGCGACGCTAGCGCTCGGCTTGACCGAGGGCGACGTAGGCGAGCCCTGCTCGGCCAGGTCGACGGTCCCAGGAGAGATCAGGGCGTGACCCACAGCCCCGGCGACGAGGCCCAGGGAGAGGCTCAGAACCGTGAGCCCGGCCCGGCGCGGAGGTGTCGGAACCTTGGTGAGGCGGGCGTCCTGGACGGCGGCCAGGAACGCGTTCGCGGTCGGGAGCCGTTGCTCGGGGTCGCGGAGCAGGACGCTCTGAAAGAGCAGCTCGACCAGCGCCGGGGGCCCGCCGGGTGGCGGGTGGAAGCTGGCGTGGCAGATACTGGCCAGGAGGTGTTGGACGGTGACGAAGTCCGTGCTCCAGGGCTCCTCGTAGATCGCTTCGTAGAGGATCAGGCCGAGGGACCACACGTCTGAGGCCGGGCTGACCCCCGCCGAGGTGACCTGCTCAGGAGCCATGTAGGCGGGCGTGCCCAGGAAGGCGCCGGTCGCGGTCAGCTCGCTCTCGTCGGTGCGAGACAATCCAAAGTCGGCGACTCGAACCTGGCCGTCAGGGCGGACGAGGACGTTCTCAGGCTTGAGGTCGCGGTGCACGATCCCCTGGGCGTGCGCTGCCCCGACTCCGGCCAGGGTCTGCTCGAACAAGTCCAGGCGTCGAGCGAGGTCGAGCTGCGCGAAGGCCTCCGCGAGCGTCCGGGCGTCTTCGATCAGCTCGTAGACAATGTAGGGGAGTTCGTCGTCGAGGCCGACCTCGTAGATCGCGAGCACGTTGCGGTGTTGGAGGCTGGCTGTGGCCTGGGCCTCACGAACGAAGCGCTCGCGGACCTCGGCTCCTCGGCGGTAGAGGAACTTGATCGCGACGTCGCGCTCGAGGACTTCGTCCCTGGCCCGGACGACAGCCCCAAAGGCCCCGCGCCCTAGGGAGCCTTGAATGCGGAATCGCTCAGCGACCAGGTCGCCGGGCTGGGGGGGGGGCGGGGTCACGACGCGCCCCAAGGAGGGAGCTTCGCTGTCGGGGGAGAGGTCGTCGCTGGCCAACAGGCCAAAAATGCGTAGCGGATCACCCTCCATGCCGGCATGGTATGAGCGTGCCTCTGGCCAAACCAGTGGAGCGCGCCGCGCGCGAGAGCTTGCTCCCTGTGCACGACGTCGAGGTCAGGAACTAGAGCGAAGGGCGCTCGAATTCGGTGGCGAGGCTAAGAGCGGTAGGGAAGAAGGGAAGAAGCCGGGGAGGCTCCTGAGAGGCCGATTGGCACGGATTCGGGGGCGGGCGGGGGTAAAGCTCCTGACGTTGACAAGCCTAATCCCAGAGGTCGTCTGTCTCTCCCGGACAGGCGGGCGGGGGTAACCCCCGCACCCTACAGATCGCAAGAGGGCCCCGACGCAAGGCACCCTGTTGGACGGCTCACAACA
>JAESQQ010000522.1 GCA_016765095.1 Planctomycetota bacterium
CGCGGGCTCCGCGCGGGCCGGCGCGGCAGAGGCCTTGATTCGCCAGGACAAGCGCGCCCAAGCCCGCGAGGAACTCGAGGTCTTGCGGCGCGAACTTCAGGTTGGGGCGATCCCGGGCGGGGCGCCCCTCCTGCAGCGCGTGGCCGAGTTGGCCGCCGAAGCGAGCGACTAGCCTGCGTCCCCCCCATTCGCGGATCTGGTTCGAATCCAGCCCGGGGAGACCGCGAAACGCCGAATTTGGGCTAACCCTCTGCGGTGCTTGCGTATACGGCGACCCACTCGGGATCGGGCACTGGACACGGAACGAACTCCTTGGCGCGATTGCATGAGCCGCCCGCAAGCCAGGTCGACGTTTGAACCGGCGCGAGCGTCGGGGCCAGTCCGCTCAAGGGGCCGCGCCTGGACTCCTTGCCTCGCGTAGCCCCAACCCGTCGAGGCCAGCTAGAATCGCTTCATGCCAAGCGAACGAACCCGCCCCAGACTCGTGCCGTCGGAGACTCGCTGTCCCTTCTGCCGCGCCGAGTTGACTCAGGACGAGGGAGTCGAATGCCTGGAGTGTGGAACCAGGCACCACCCCGGCTGCTTCGCTGAACACGGGGAGTGCTCGACCTTCGGCTGCGCCTCCCGGGAAGCTGAGAATCATGCGGGTCCAGGCACCGATTTGCGCGCCCAGGCGGCCTTGGGCGTCGCCCACGGTCGGCATGGAACCAATGCCGAGGGCTTCGCCTGGCTCCGCCGAGGTCTCTCCAAAGACCTAGTCTGCTCCCACTGCGACGCCTCTTGCGCCAACGACCCGCTCGTCGCCAACTGCTCCTGCAACACGGTCATGCACGTCGACTGCTACGAAGAGGTCGGCTCCTGCCAGAGCCCTGCCTGCAAGGTGGGCCCAGTCGGCCCCCTGCGAATCATTAGCCCCGCAGACGCCATCCAGCGGAGGCGGTGGAACGTCGGGTCCTCCATGCGCAACCTCGGCATGATCTTCGGAGTCCCTTTGCTGTTGGGCTGGGTGCTGCTCGCGTTCGACAGCAGCGTTACCGCCGGAACCCTGGTCTTGGCAACGGCCATGAGCGTCCTCTGCGCCCTTGGTTTCTTCTGCGGATCGTGGCTCCGCCGGAAACCGAGCGCAGCGCCAGGAACCAACCGGGGAGAGCCAGCTACGAAGCTAGAGCCAGGCTGTCCGAAGGCGGACAACGCCACCAGCTGATTCTCGACCGACGCCTAACCTGCGAAGCCTCCTCCAGCATCACTCGCCGATTCCGAGGATCTGCGGCGAGCGGTGAAGAAGAGAGCTAGCCCTCGCCAAGCTCCCAAGGGCATCAGACCCTTCGGCTACGCTTGGGCTTTCGAACCCGCCGGAGACTTGTCGTGGCTCACTATTCCCTCGTCGTCGGTTATCACGGCTGCGATAGGTCAGTCGGCGAGCGTGTCTTGCTCGGCAAGGAGGAGCTTTCCCTCAAGACCAATCCCTGGGACTGGCTCGGCACAGGGATCTACTTTTGGGAAGGTTCTCCTCGTCGCGCCCTCGCCTTCGCCGAGGAGAAGAAGAAGCGGGGGTGGGGAGACAACCCGATCGTTGAGCCTTACGTGATCGGCGCGTACATCAACCTCGGCAACTGCTTCGACCTGACCGACATCGAGGCGGTTCAGGAGATCCCCACCCACCACCAGTTGCTCCTCAAGACGCTGACGGACGCGGGCAAGCCGATTCCCACCAACCGGAGCCCGCGTGGGGAGGAGCACCACGACTTGGTGCTGCGCAACCTCGACTGCCTGGTCATGAACTTCACCATGAGGGTGTTTGACAGTAAGGCGGCTGACGGCAGCTCCTACTACCACCAGACGGTCCGGGGCGTCTTCGTCGAGGGTGACCCGGTCTACGAGGGCGCACGGATCTACGAGAAGACACACGTCCAGATCGCCGTCCGCGATCCGAGCAGCATCATTGGGTATTTCCGACCCTCCTGATAAGCTGAAACAGGGAATGAGCGCCATGACCCAGGACGAACGAAACCGCAAAGTACACGACGAACTCGTCCGCGAGTTCAGCGCCCTGAGCCTCGAAGACCGCATCAAGCGGTTGATCGGAATCGGCATTCTCACCGAGGACGGAGACCTCGCTCCTGAGTACGTGGCTCCGGCCGGAGTCGCACCTGAGCAGCCGGACGACCAGCAGTCGAAGGCCTCCTAGCTCAGCTCGATCTCGGGGGGCTCACAAGCATCGTCTTTCGCCCTCCACCTCACTCAGCCACGTCATCACTTCGGGGCCCGCTCGGGGCTGCATGGCTCCAGCCGCCGAGAGCCAGCGCCCGGCTCCTACACCGGCGCAAGATTAAGCTTCCCACGGGCTTGCCGCCGCCCCACGATCTCGAAGCGATGATGAATTGCGGTTCGTCGCGTGCCCAGCCCGAGGAGCCCAGACCGGCTCAATACCATCGGACCCGCGCTAGCGGGTGCCGTTTGGTGAGGGGCGGTCTAGCCGTTGCAGCAGCCAGGTAGCGTGATTGCGAGGCTCGCGCATCTGCTAGGTTCGGGGAGTGTTGTTCGGTCGAATTCGGCAAGGCGTGTACGGGTGCTTCGCCCTACTCGTGGTGCTAGCCATCTTGGAGAGGCTGGGCATCTACTTCCTGCCGTTCGCAATCGTCGGCGCGGCGGGCGGCGTGATCGTGATGGCGCTGATCTTGGCCTTGCTCTTCCTGCTGCACTTCACCCACGGCGAGGACCTCGAACGCAGGAAACAGGCGCTGCAGCAGTGGGCCGGCGCGCAGGACTACACCTACACCGACGTCGAATCGCCCGTCCCGGCTATGGCATTCGGTTTCATGGAGCTCTTCAAGGCCAGCGTCTCGAAGCCGACCGGGTTCACCCCGCTGATCACCGGGCACTACGCGCAATTGCCGATCATGGTCTTCGACTACCGGGGTTACAGCAAACCCGCGCGACAGATCCACCTCTACGATCAGACGGTGGTGGTGGTGATGAGCGGTCTCTCGATGCCGACCGGCGTGGTGCTGCGGCCCAAGGAATTCAGACGGATGCTAGATGTCGGCTGGCCCGGCGAGTTAGCGGAAGTCGAGCTGACCGGGGAGCAGTGGGAGCCCATAGCCGCACACTACGAAGTCCGCAGCGCGGACAGCGGTCTGGCCCGCACCTGCGCCCAGGCCCAGGCCATCTTGCCGGTGTTCGGTGACCAGCCGGACCTATCGAACGAGTTTGGCAAGGGCGCGGTGGCCTTGGTCTGGACTGCGAAATCCAACGTGATGCTGCGCGACATCCGCCAGCCCGCGGCCACTATCGAGACGATGATCCAGGTAGGCCATGGGATCCTCGACCGTCTCTCCAGCACGCTGGCTGGCAGCCTAGTGCCCGAGAAGACAGACGCGTAGCAGGGCGTGGTACTCACGCGTCTCTGCGGTGCGCTTGCGGGCTCTCACCGCAAGTCGGCGACGATCTCCGTCGTCTCGCCGGCGTGGACCACCACGGGAATGGGCGCCAACTCGCGCGGCGCTTCGCCACGCTTCGACATAGCCACCGTTTGCACGGCGATCACGAGATCGGTCTGGCCCGGCCACAGTCGGCCCAGGAGGTAGCTGCTGGTCGACTCCATAGCGCTCATGGCGGAGCTGAAGGATCCAGACTCGGTCACGCCCGTCTTGGGGTCTCGATGGCGAAAGCGAAGATCGTGCACCTGCTCGGCCGGCCAGTGGATCGTCAGCCGCACCTCTCCGCCGCGGCGCCAGGGTCACCGTTCCCAGGTCCACGACTTCGCCGGCCTTCGCTGTGACACGTCGGACCACGCCCGGGCGTCCGAGCAAGACCAGGAGCTCTCGTGCCGAGTCGGCCTCGAACGCGACAAAGGTCGTGCCGTCCTCGCCGCTCCAACGCGTGCCTTCGGTCCGCACGCGCTCACGTGTGCGCAGGACGAACGCAGATCCTCCGAGGGTGTCTCCCTTGGCGTCCTTGAGCTTGACTTTCACCACGGAGAGCGAATCCCAGGCGCGAACGACCAGCTCAGCGGGTGTCTCGGTCGGGATCCGTGAGAGGACCTGGAGTGTGAACTTACGGCCACGCGGGCGCGCAATCAGCAGATCGACCCGGTGCGCCTGCTCGATTTTGACCGCCTCCCGCAGGCTGCCGATAGGGAAGAGCGCAAACCAGAGAAGCGAGGCTGCGAAGGCCGTGGCGCATGGGAGGGCGGTCACCCGCGGGAGGGTCCAGGGATCTTGATCGAGCTTTCGAACGATCACGTCGTCACCGCGACCGTTTTCGAAGACCCCATTGGGCCCGGCCGAGAGCTCGCGAAGAGGATCGGCACCACGGCCAACACGAGGAGCGCTCGCCGGCCCCAAGCCCAATCACGTTTGGGTTCGCTTGCCACGTCTCGCCTGCTCTCCTCGCCTCCGGCAGTCTATCGAACGCCCGAACTCTCGCCTTGCCGATAAGCTCCCGAGGTGACCGAGAGCACCTCAGGACAACCCCAAGACCCGGTCGAGGGCGAGGAAGACGAGCCGGCCGAGGGCGCAGAGGATGCGGTCTATCCGATCCACCGAGTCGCGCTGCGAGGGCTCTTGAGCCTGTTCGTGGGCGGTGGCGTCGCCTTGGTCCCCGTCTTCATCCTCGTCCACGTTACTTCCGATGGCCTTGGCCCGTTCCTTATGGTGGCGGCGCGCGACCTCAAAACCGGACTCGACCTGGAGGTAGCTGGGCAGAACGCCTTCATCAAAGAGGTTTCGACCCGTCGCGAACAGGAGGTAGCTGGCGAACAGCGGCCCGTGCAGGACCAGAGCACCTCGAGCGCACAGTAGGCTCTGTTCCGAGCCTGGCCCTCCACCCGCCGGCACCCAGCGAGAACCTCATGGAAACGAACGAGCTTCGAGAGCTCCTTACCAAGGGGCGTCAGGGCGATGCGGTCTAGGTCACGCCTCGTCGGAGGAGGGCGTGATCAAGTCGTCGTCTTCGTTCTCGTCGTCGGCCTTCGCGCCGAGCGACGAGCGCTGGATCGCGGCGGCCAAGGGGTCTGGGGGGGCCACGGGAGCTGGAACCGTCGGGGCGTCGGAGCCCCGGTCGCCAGACTCGCGAGCCGCGATCGCGTCCAAGTCGAGGAGGTCTTCGTCTTGGGCGGCGGTCGTCGGAGGCGGGGCTGACCCTGGCGGCTGGCTCGGATCGGGCGGCTTGCCTTCGGTGCGGCCGATCCGCTTCGCGCTCGGTTCGCAGTGGGGGCAAGAGACCCAGGCGTCGGTGTAGAGGTGGCCCCTCTCGCATTGCTGGGTCAGGGTCCCCGGAGCGGCGTAGGCGTCCGCTGGGAGGGTGACGAGCGAGTTGGCGTGATCTTCGAGGCGCTCGCGCTGGGTCCTGAGCGACATGAACACACCCAGGGCGGCGAAGGACTGGACCGCGAGGCAGTAAAGGGCGACCGCGCTCGGTTCGAACCCAG
Source organism: Planctomycetota bacterium (assembly GCA_016765095.1). Taxonomy (GTDB): domain Bacteria; phylum Planctomycetota; class J058; order J058; family J058; genus NORP233. Next base: position 5,432 of record JAESQQ010000522.1, read on the forward strand.
CCACGGGCGTCGGGGAGCCCGAGTGGGCTGCTGCAGTGATCCCGAAGAAGGGGTTGATCCCGAACGCCAACAACGTGACTTCGTCTGGCGCTGACTTCGAGCTGAGGACGGCGCCTGCGATCACAGGCAGCGTCCAGAATGCGAAGACTGCCATCGTGGCCAAGAGGCGGGGGACTCCTATGTCCCGGGTCGCGAGGACGGCCCACTGGACCGTGAGCGAGAGGAGGCAGTACGCGGCGATCGCGATGGCTCCGCCGAGCAGGAGCCCGGCTCCGTCGACTTCCCAGGTTCCGCCGGGTCGAGTCGCGAACTCAGCGTTGCCGATTCCGAACGGAATCAGGAACAGTACGGTCATCAGCCCGAACACGAGCGCGGGGGCCGCGAAGCGGCGTAGCGCGAACTTCTCTTCGGTCAGGATCGCGTCGTCGGCGTCCCGCCGCGCCTTGCCTCGCACAAAGGACTGCGCCGAGAGGGGCGTCTCAAGCGCCGCCCAGAGGAGGGCCACGAAGGGCACGATCAAGTGGAATGCGAGGGAGGCGGGCTGGTCCATGAAGTTCCGGCTCCGCCAGCGGTGGCTCTGGACCGGGAACGGATCGGGATACCAGCTCGCGAGGCAGAGCGCGCAGATTCCGAACAGGAGCAGGAGCGCGCCTCGTCGTCCGAAGAACACCGCGTCCCGGCTCGTGTAGCGGAAGGCCAACCCTCGCAGGAGGGCGCTCGAGAGGATCACGAGGAACGCGATCTGGAGCAGGTCGCCGGGCACGCCGACCCCGAGCACTTGAACCTCGAAGTTTGACTCGTGATCCCAGGCCATGGTTTGTCCCCACGGCCCAAGGAAGGAGAGGATTCGCGACTCGCGGACCTGCATTCCCATAGAGATCGCGACGCCTGAGGAGATCAGGAGCGCGATCGCCGCGAACATGCCCGCCCCGCCGGCGGTCGCAGGCTTCTTGACCGTCAGACCCGCCAAGGCGCCGAACATGCAGTAGACCGGCGTCAAGAGGATCATCACGATCGTGAGTCGAAGTGTCCCGACGGGACCGGCTTCGCTGAACACCCCCGAGATGATCAGGGGCGAGGTCAGGGCGGCCAGGGTCAGCGGGAGAGACATTTGGGTCAGGAGGTGCCCCACCGCGAGGTCGCTGCCGGACATTCCGGTCAGGCGGAGCATGTCCAGGACGCCCTCTTCCCGCTGTTTGGCGATCGCAGTCGCGACTCGCGCGGGCGCCCAGAGGAGGAGCATCACGCCGACCACGATCGCGGCCAGGCTCGCCCAGACGTTGCAGAGGTCTTCGAGGTCGTTGCGCCAGCTGCGGCTCATCCAGCTCATGAAGATCAGGCCGGCCAGGCCGTAGAACAGGGCCAAGAACACGATCATGATCACGATCGAGCGCTTGTCGCGGCGGGTCTGCCCAAGGCCCCACTGGGCGAGCGGGTTATTGATCAGCGAGTCGATCATGGCCGCTTCTCGCGCAGGGCGATCTTGGGCCGTCCCCGCTGCGATCGGGCCTCGTCGAGCTCCTCGCCGCCCAGGAGGCTGCGAATCTCGTCCTCGGAGTGGCGGTCGTTGCGTCCGGCGCCTTGCTTGCCGGCGACCTTGAGGAACAGGTCCTCGAGGCCCTCGCGCTGGGTGCTCAGCCCGCTGACTTGGACATCGTTGCGGGCCAGGAGGCTCACGATCGCTGCGCGTCGCTGCGCGTCGCTTCGACCGTCGAGTTCGACCACCAAGCGCTTGGTGTCGGGGGTCGGACCGTTCTCGTGGCTGACTTGCCGGACGTCCGCCTCGCGCTCGAGGAGGCGGGCGGCGATCTCGGCGGGGCCTGCGATCTCGAACACGAGTCGGTCTCTGGGGTTGAAGCGCTCGAGGATGTCCTCGATTCGCCCCGAGACCAGCATTCGCCCCCGCTCAATGATCCCGACCGAGTCGCAGAAGTCCGCGAGCTCCGTCAAAATGTGGCTCGAGACGATCACGGTCTTGTTGAGGTCGCGCAGGGTTCGGATCACGTCCCTGAACTCGATCCTGGCGGCTGGGTCGAGGCCGGCGGCCGGTTCGTCGAGCAGGAGCAGGTGGGGGTCGTTGATCAGAGTCTTGGCGAGCAGCACCCGCTGTTTCCAGCCCTTTGAGAGGTCGGTCACCTTCTGCTTCGAGCGCTCGCCGATTCTCGTCAGTTCGATCGCACGTTGGACTCGCTCGCGGCGGATTCGGCGCGGGAGGCGATAGGCGATCGCGAAGAACTCAAGGAGCTGCTCGACGGTGAACCCGTCGGGCATCCCGAAGGGATCGGGCATGAAGCCCAGCATCTTGCGGACACGGTCGGTCTCTTGCTGAGTGCACCGCCCGCGGATCCAGACCCGCCCAGCATCCGGCCTGTCGACCGTCGCTAGGATACGAAGGGTCGTCGACTTCCCGGCGCCGTTGGGGCCGATAAAGCCATAAACGGAGCCCTCCTCGACCTCAAGGTCGAGCCCAGAAACGGCGGGAGCGCGACCGTAAAAGCGCCACACGTTTCGGGCGACCAGAGTACTCACGCTGCGGATCTTACGCGCGGGCCGTGTTTGTGGGGGAGCGGCGCTTCCTAGTGCTGCCCGTCACCCGTCACAAGGTGCGGTGTAACCGTTCAGCCCTAGCTCAGCGCAATTGCGCCAAATTCTGCCACCAGCGCATGACAGAGCGGAGGCCGCTCAAGCGGCCTGCTGTGCCCCTGGTGTCGCGGTCGAAGGCAGGAGCGAGGGCCCCGC
>JAESQQ010000523.1 GCA_016765095.1 Planctomycetota bacterium
CCCCGAGGCCGCGCCAATCGTCCTCTCAGGTGCCTCCCCGGCCTCCAACCCCCTCTTCCGCTCTTCCGTCGTTACCGCTCCTGGCCTCACCACCGAATCCGAGCGCCTTCGCCCTCTGCGGCTCCCGCGCCCGCCCGCGCCCGTGCCCGAAACGTGCCCGTGATCCGGCCTAGCTCGCTGCGCTCGCGACTCTGCACCCCACCACCACCCTTCCTTTGCATCCGGTAAGGTCGTGGCCCCACCCTCAGGACCCTCTCCTTTGCACTACGGCGAGCGCCTTGGCGCCTCTACAGATCCGACTCGGGCCGAGCCTTCGCTTGCGTTGATCGAGACCGCTAGCGTGGCGCGTGGCTATGAAGTCGCCGACGCGGTGGTCAAGGTTTCGCCGGTCGAGTTGCTCTGGGCGCGGACGGTCAGCCCGGGACACTTTGTGACCCTCTTTGCAGGCGAGGTCTCGGAGACGGACTCGGCGCTGGTGCGGGGGCTTGAGGTTGGGGGCGCGAGCGTGCTCGACTCGATCCTGATTCCTAACGTTCACCCGGACCTCGTGCCGGCGATTCGGGGGCCGCGGCCGGTTGAGGTCGAGGAGGCGCTTGGGATCGTGGAGTTCTCCTCCGTCGCGAGCACCGTCCTCGCAGCGGACGCGGCGATCAAGGCGGCGCATGTGGACTTGATCGAGGTCCGCCTCGCCATGCACCTGGGCGGAAAGGGGTTCTTCCTTCTGGCAGGCAGCACGGGGGACGTCGAGGAGGCGGTTGGGGTCGCCGCCGACTTGGGCCGGTCCCGAGGGACGCTGATCGAGCAGGTCGTGATCCCGCGCGCGACGGCGGAGCTCCTCGAGCACCTTCGCTAAAGGAACGGCCCGGGTCAGACCAGGTCGTTGTCCTCCGCCGCAGAGCTGCGGGCGCAGCCCGAACAAAAGAGCGCTAGACTCTCGGGCAGGCAGCGCTAACTAGGCGCGAGGAGCTGACATGGGCCACGACTACGACGACGATTACGACGACGGATACGGCGATCACGGCGAGGGCTACGACGACCACCCACAGCAGTCGGGTGGCGCCGGCAAGATCGTCCTGATCGTGGTGATCGTGGTCGCGGTCGTAGGCTGCCTCTGCATGGTCCCGCTCGTCGCAGCGATCGCGATTCCGAACCTGCTCGAGGCGCGTCAGAACGGGAACGAGGCGGCTGCGATCGGCGGGCTGAAGGCGATCTCCAACGCACAGACCCTCTATCGCGAGGGCGACGCGGACGGTGATTCGACCCTCAACTACGCCCCCGCCCTCGCCGACCTCGGGCAGGTCGGCTACATAGACAGCGTGCTCGCTGGTGGGGTCAAGCAGGGCTACGAGTTCCAGGCCTCGATCGGCGCGAACCCCGAGTTCGAGTGGTGGGCGAGCGCCTTCCCAGCAGTGCCCGGGACGACCGGTTCTCGCTACTTCTATACGAATCACTCGGGGCAGATCTGGTACTCCACGACCGAGTTCTCGCTGCCCGTCGACCTCAACGCTCCGCCGCCTGGATTCTTGCCCCTCGGCCGGTAGGAGTTCGCTCCGCGAGAGTCGCGAGTCAGTGCCTCCGGATCGATAGCTCCCAGCGGCCCGCGCTCAGCTCGCGGCGTTCGATCGCTAGGTCGGGCAGGAAGCGGGGGATCAGCTCACATTGCGTCGTGGTGTGTTCGCTGAGCGTGAGCGTTTCGAAGGCTCCGCCGCCCGCGAGCGCGCAGAGCAAGAGGAGCTGATCGGCGCCGTGCTCGCCGACAGGCACGTCCGCTGCCAAGTAGCGCTCGGCCTCTTCGATCGCTTGGCGAGCGACGGCCTCAGCCCGGGTGGCCTTCATGCCGTAGGCGGTGATCACCTCGGTCGCGTGTTCGCTCTCGATCGTGATCAGGACCGCGTTGCCTGGGCCTCGTGGACGGCGGGGCCGGATCACCCGACAGGCGCTAGCGGGGAGGCGGAAGGCCTCTCGAACGAGGGCTAGCTCGCGCTCGGCGACGGAGTCGGGGAGGTTCGCGAGGTAGGCCTCGGCTCGGATTTCACGGATCGAGCCCCGGGCCCGGAGCTCGAACGGGCGGAGCCGTCCAGGCGTGAGGCGATAGTCCACGCGACCGCCGCCCTTGGGGAAGAAGCCAGGCCGCTCCAGGGTGGCCTCGGGGCTCGCGCCGAGCCGCTCGATCCAGGGGAGGTAGACGCGCTTGAGGAACTCGAACGAGGGGGCGAGGGGGTTGTGGGTTCCGCCGCGGAGGCGGACTCGGCTCGGGCCCGGAGCTCGGAGGAGCGCTGGGAGCACGGTTTGGGCTACGAGCGCGGTGCTGCCCGCGGTGCCGAGGTCGAGCTCTAGGTCGACGGCGAGGAGGGCTTGGGGGCGAAACTCGAGCTCGGTGGACCCGAGGGCCACGCCGCTCGCCTCGGCCGCACCCACGCGCGTGGCGGCCTTGACGCAAGTCAGGTGCTGGGCCCGCAGGCCAGGCTTGCACCGGCGGGCTCGGATCTTCTCGAGGCGGAATCCGCGCCCCGTGACGAGCGAGAGCGCGAGGGAGGTTCGGAGGACTTGGCCTCCGCCCTCTCCCATGCTTCCGTCAATGGTCAGCAGCTCGGACACGAGGGCTCCTGGGGCATTAGACCGCGCGGTCAGCGGCGACGTCGACCGCGCGGGAGGAGCCAGTGTGACTCCTCTATGCGCAGACAGCTGAGGGACCTGATTCTGTCGCGTGCTCTCTGCTCGCGCTCGGGGTCGAAGGAAAGTCGGGCGGGGAGAGGAATCACTTAGGAGAGAGCCCTTGCGGGTCCGGCAGGGCGCAGAAACACTCCAAGGTGGTCCCAGGAGCACGGAATGGCCCCGCGTTTTCCCATTGAGGCGTCCCAAGAAGCCTCACTCCCCTCAGATCCCGACAGGCGTTCGGGTGGCGACGGGCCTACGGGTGGCCTGGGCACGCGGGTCGAGCGCACCCGGCTGGTCCCTCGTCCCTTCGCTCTCTGCGGGAGTCGCGTCGGCTGGGTTCGGCCGCGCTTCTCCGACGGGACCTTCGAGGACTCGCTTCCTCTCGAAGACCACTTTCGTGAGCGCTTCCTGAGCCCCAACTCGGTGCCAACACAACTGGCCTTGATCGGCCCGCGCGGGAGCGGTCTCACGACCGCCCTCCGGTTTCTCCGTTCGCTGACCCAAGCTGACGAGGGTCGCGAGGCGATCGACCTCGAGCGTTTGCTGAGGGCGCCTGAGGAGTGCGTCGCAGCCCTGCGCGAGGGCAAGGGTGTCTTGTTCCTCGACACCTCGGTCACGCCGATCGCGCCCCGCGCGTGGCGCTTGATCCGGGGGCTGTTCTCAGAGGGGCTCCCCAAGGAGGGCGGGTCGGACGAGGTCCTTCGCTGCGCGCGCCTGGTCGTGGCGCGTCCTGGCAATCGGGGTGCGACGCGCCGAGGAGAGTGGCCGGGCGGACTGAGCAACCCGAGCCGAGCCTATCTGGCGCCCTGGGGTCGAGACGAACTCCTTGAGCTGCTCGGTTCGCGGGACGACTACCGCGAGCGACGAGCGGAGATCTACGCGGGGTTGAGTGAGCTAGGTCCGCGCCTCTTGGCGCGCCCGCGCGTGGTGACTTGGCTCGCGGAAGCCGCGCTCCGGATCCCCTCGGGGAAGCCGATTGAGCTTGTGTCAATCCTGGACGAAATCCTGAAGGTGATTAGCCCGTGGTCTCTCGACGCGCTCCGCGGGCTGGAGCACGGCTCGCTCGGTCCCGACGACCTGCAACGCTTGATCTGCGATCCGCCTCGGCGCTTTGAAGAGGCGGCGACTCTGTTCGAGCTTCCGCGCGGACTGGCCCACGTCCTGCGAGATCCCGCTCACGACCTCGTTGAGCGAGCGGTCTCGCTCGGGTTCTTGCGCCCCGAGACCCTGGCTTGGGCTCGCGAGCACCAGCTCGCGACCCCAGAGCGTTCCCTGGTCGCGGTCCTCCTCGAACTGGGAGTTTTCTCGGCCGGCAAGGTCCTCGCGCTCTCGGGGAAGCTCCAGCCGGACCTCGGGGGCGGGAGCCGAGTCGAGACGCGCGCTCGGCTCGCTCTCCCCGGCCTCGAGCACCGCCTCGCAGCGCGGGAGTGCGCCGCGGCCGTCTCTCGGGGAGAGGCGCCGGAGCGGATCGAGTCCGAGTGGCTTCCCTACCTCCGGGCTGACCTCGGCGCTGACGCTCAGCGCGAACTAGTTGCCTGGCTTCGCGACCCCTCACCTCGCTGGGAGCCCGCCCCCGCGCCGGATTCGGGCCGGAAGGGCCCGGCTGCGAAGCGTGGCCTCGCGCGCGA
>JAESQQ010000524.1 GCA_016765095.1 Planctomycetota bacterium
GCTGGACCGGTCGACCCTCGCCGATCCTCGCTTCTGCGCCCAGTCATTTCCAAGCACGCTTGCCGGAAGGACACAGTCCTCGGGGTTCTACCGACGCCTCAGGGCCCTCGCCAACCCTTGTGCGGCGCGCTGAGAGCCGGTCAGTTCGATCGCCTCCCAGGAGCCGTCAGGAGCCGTCAGGTAGCTGCGCCGCCGCCCACGTCCAGACGTAGGAGTCTCCCTGCTGCACCGCTGGGGCCGGGGAATCGGACTGGGACCTCTGACGCCCCGGACGTTCTGGCGCGTGCCGTCGGTGACCTCCATGACTCGGCCGTCATGGAGCCTCACCCTCGCTCCCTTCTTCACGTCGTTGGTCCTCATGGCCGCTGCCTCCGCCCGGCCTTTTCTATTCGACGGTGCATACCCAACGGAGCAGAGGGCAGAGGAGGAGAGCAGCCCGCCTCGACCATCAGCGCAGCCACGGCCGTCCGTCCTTCCTCCCTCGCCGGCCAACCTCCAGGCCGGGGTCGATCAGGGCGCAGGGCCTCGCCCTCGTTGCCCTTGTCCACTTGGAGGTGCCCTGCGGGCTCCACAGGACGGTCTAGACGAGGCAGCGTGGCTGCTCTAGCGCGCTCTACATGGAGTCGCCCTCAGTCATTGGCTTTCTCTGGCATGCCCAGAGAGCCGCGAGCAAGCAGAGGAAAACCGACGAACAGGTAGCAGTTACCGGAAAGGGCAGGGCAGTGAGAAAAGGATCGGGCAAGAAGTGGGCCGCCCAGGGCTGCGTGGTGGCGTAAAGCACGCAGCCGCCCGCGAGTGCTGAAGGAGGAAAGGCGACATAGAGGACGTGCAGAGTGCGGCGGATTGGTGATCGGACTCGCAAGGGGAGGCCGGACCTGAACCCGTACCAGGCGTACCAGGCCACAAGCACAAGAGTCAAGGCGAGGAGTTCGATCCAGAACATTCGCGGGACCACCCACCAGAGGGCCTTGCCCCGCTGCCCCAATCGGCGTCCGAGGTAATCTATCGCGTGCGGAGTTTGTTCTCTGACTTCCGAATGGTTGCTTAGGCGGGCTGCGGCAAGAAAGGGAATCGCCTCCTCGCCGACCTCCGCCATTCGGTAAACCGCGCTGGAGTCTCCTCGGTCCAAATCCTCCGCGAGGATAGGCAGGGCGTCCTCGGGACTGAAGTCGGAGAGGGCTTGGATGCCGCTGCGGTGAATCTCGTTGTCCTCGTGGCGTGCGGCCCAGAGCAAGGCTGGGAGGACGAGTTCGCGACGCTTGGGACGTACTGCCCCAAGCGCAGACACCGCTGCGCCGCGAACATAGGGGTCGTCTCCTGTGTCACGCGCGACCCGAAGCAGGGTCGCAACGGTTTCCGGATCTACCCCAATTCGCTGAAGTCCAAATGACGCGTTCTGTCTGACCTTTCTATGTCTGCTCTTGTCACTCAGTACGCGGAGCAGGAGCGCTAGGGCAGACCGATCTGCGATTTGTCCCAGGGACATGGTCGCTGCGTATTGGGTGGAGTAGTCCGTTCCTGGCTTGGAGAGCAGTTCGATTAGTGCAGGAACAGCGGATGCCGCTCCTGGCCCCAGTTCTCCTAGTCCCTCGGCTGCGGCCCTTTGGAGAAGAGGATTCTGGAGCGCGCTCGTAATCGCTGCGATTTCTGGCTGTGGGTTTCGTAGTCCCTTCGCCCGCTCGATGAGTCGCCTTAGAGGGCGCTCTCGCTCCTCTTGGTCCGCAAAATCGCGAACCTGTGCGTGCGCGCGGAGCCCAGGGGTGAGAGCGAAGGCGACTACGAGAAGAGCTATGCGAATCACGCTCGACAGCCTACCCAAGCGCCGAGGGTGGGACCCAAGCGTCGCGGCGCAAGAGACGAACTCCGGAGGGGCCGGCGCGCGACCGCGAGGCGCGAACCTCCAGGCGAAACCAGACCGCGAGGCGCGAACCTCCAGGCGAAACCAGACGAGGCGCGAACCTCCAGGCGAAACCAGACCCAGGGTAATGCAGTTCTCAGGCAGGCTCCCGACTTAGGCACGGGCAGGCGACTTCAAAGACACGGCCTGTAGCTTGCGTCCCCGAGAGACGACCCCAGCAGGCTCGCGGAGGTGAATGCGGGGTCCCACCCCCCCCTTTGAGCGCAGTCAAAAGTACACGCAAGTCCTGACGTCCCAACGCGAGAAGGCCCAGGGGTAGTAGTAGGGCTCTACTACTACTACCGCTTGCGCTACTACGACCCCGAAGTGGGGCGGTTCGTGAGCCGGGATCCGCTGGGCATGTGGGGTGATCCGGGGCAGCGTGACAACGCTCAGAATTCAGCAGCTGATTCTGTTTGACGAGGTCCGCTGACTCGCACGGGCCCGGTCCTAGCGCCCGACGATCTCCCGGCGAATCCGCAAGGTGCCCTCGCCTTCGGTTCCCCGCTTCTTCCGCCGACTGATCGTGAGCGCCCCGGCCAAGTCGAGGTCCGAGAGCCGACCTGTCTTGGGGTCGATCAAGACCTCGCCTCCGATCACCAGGGTCTGGCCTCCCGCTTGAGTGGTGGCGCGAAGGTCAAACACTGCCAGCTGATAGCCACGGACGGTACGGGTTCCCCTGTAGACCACCCGCTGAACCTTCAGCGTGTTCCCGAGGCGGAGAATGCGCCGCAGGGCGCGGGCCTCGAACTTCACCACCGCACCGACCTTGAGCTTGCCATTGGGGAGGGGTGCGACGAGTTGCCTGGTGGGTCCGCCTTCAAGGCCGCGCGCGACCTCACCGCAGACTGACCTCGCACGGGCGTTCTTGACGGGCTTCCCGGCTCCGTCGACGAACTCGATCCTTCCCTTGGCATTCAGCTCGCCGGTGTAGGTCTTGCCCTCGATCGCCGCGACGCGCTTACCGTCTTGGGATAGCTCCAGGACCTTGAGTTCGAGGCTGGTGACCGTTCCGTCTTCCTCTGCTCCCGTCACGACCACGCTGACGCGCTGGGAGTTGGTGTGGGTCTCGTCCGTGCGGGAGAGGGCACCTCCGCCTATCACTGTGGCCCCGAGCGACATGTCGTGGGAAGACGCGACCTCGAAGGTGTCGCCCGCCTGGAAGGGGGTGCGCTTGATCTCGACCCCAGCATTGACGACCTTCGCCGAGGGATAGGCCGGCTCTCCAACCTTCTTGGGAGGGACCGGCTTGGCGGGGCGGCTGTCTTGGGCGCGGACGGTCTGGCTTGAGGCTGGGACGCTCAAGAGCGCCAACAAGAGGAGGCAAGGGCGCATGTGGAGCTCCATCTCGGCCCACCATAGCCCTGGGCTTCTTCGCAGGGGCTTGAACTGAACGAACTTCTTCACCCCGTGTCCGCGTCCTCACGAGTACTGGTGCGATCGCCGCAGTCTCACGCGCTCCTCTTCGACTTCTGTAACCAAAGAGAGTTGATCCGATCTTGCTATGTCTGGCGGGGCCGGGAACTCGGTTCTCGGGTCTGCCTTTCTGCCGCGGCAGAAACCTCTGCCGGGGTCGGGAACGGGAACGCCGTTCTCACGTGCGCGAGGTCCTTGGTTTCTGCCGCGGCAGAAACGTCTGCCGAGCCCAGGAACGGGGAACACGGTTCTCATGTGAGCGGAGTCTTGGCGCATAGAAGCCCATACGCAGACTCGGGTCTGTTTCAGGTGAGAACCCGGCAGGCCCAACGAAGCTTGGCTGGCATGAACAGTGACGGGGGCTCCGAAAGGCAACAACTCGGCGGGGTTCCAGAGGAGAGAGACTCCTGCTGGTGCGAGCCTCGAACCCACATTCTACCGGCCACCTCCGACGCCTAGGAGCCCGCGTCCCTCGCGGACAAAGACATGTCCTAGCCGAGCGTGTGGCGATCCCCAGCCGAGCCCAATGTGCCACCGGATCGCGAGCCCCACCCACTCACTCACTCCTTGTTTCCTTCGTAGAACGTGCCGGCACAACCCCAAGGTGGCACCAGCCGCGATCACGAGCCCCACTCACCCTCACTCCATGCTTCTCCCTTGAGAGCGTGCCAATCTTGCCGGCCGGCGCCACCGAGGAGCGAGGTTTGACGGACGGCTGCCCTCCCCTCCGAACTGACGAGAAGTATCCTGACGCCCCACTAGCGATCCACTCTGCTAATCGCCTTCACCATGCTGACCGAGCCCTCGGGGGGCGGCAACTTGGCGTCTTCGCTCCAGCGAATCGACTCGCTCGGGACCCAGCCGATCCGCCCGCCTCCGCTCGACTGAACAAGCGCCAGCCGACGTGCGCGGGCGACGTGAAGCACGCGCAGCCCGTCCCCGCTGGTGTGAGTCGCGACCGTGGCCTTCCGCCGGCGAGCAGGCACGCCCACCTTGCAGAGCGCGCCGACGCTGTCGATCAGGAGCCGACCGCTGCGGAACCGCCAGCCCGCGACCTCGACCTTGTGCCCCCGCGCCGCTCCCAACACGCCTCGCCGAGGACCGACCGCTTGGAGCGCTCGCCCCCGGCTCAATCGGAGGCCTGGTTTGGCCCCGAGCCGAACAGCGGTCCCTTGGAGCCGAACGGGCTGCGGATCGAGAAGCCGGCCCGCCTCGATCGCGCCGCCCGCGCCGACCTCCCCCTCGACCACGACCGAGTAGCCCTTGAGCGGGCGCAGGGCCGCAGCCAACGGAGCTCGGACGCTGATCTCTCCCTCGGCCGAGGCGATCAGGACTTCGAACTTCCCGCCGAGCGGTCGGACGAGGACGCGCCCCTCGAGCCGGACCTGGGCTCCACCACCAAGGGCCACCAACCGCCGGGCGAGACCCTCCAGCACGTCGCAGAGCGGCTCAAGTGAGGCCCCCCCGAGGGCGCTGGTCAAACCCGCGGCCTGATCAACGGCCTCGCCTCGCCGGCGGGCCAGTCGAAATCCTGTCCGGCCGCTGGGGTCGGGACGCGAGAAGCCCGGACCAACCGCTCCTGGGAGCGTCGTGGGGAGGAGCCGGACCAAGCGGTCGATCTCGGTCCGCGTCGCGCGGCCGCGGCAGGCGGCGAAGTGCAAGAGCGGGTGAGTGCGCTCGAGCTGCATTCGACCGTCCGCTCGTACCCGCAGGACGCGGCGAGTCGGCCCCGGTTGAGCTGGGGCGCTGGCGCCAAGGTAGTCGTAGGTCAGGACCAGTTCGTCGAAGGCCGCAGGCGAGCTTTGAGGGTCTGCCTGGGCGAAGCCTGCCAGGGCAACGATCGAGAGCAGGGTCAAGGGAATGCGCATGGAGGACTCCTTCCATGCCTCCCAATCGCAACTGGCTGCCCTGAGCTAAGCCCTTTGTTGATAAGCCTGGACCCTGGACCCTGTTCGTCTCTGAAAAGAAAGGATGGGACGAAGATCGGAACGCAACGGGCTCGAAGCCGATCGCTGGCGCCGACGAAGCCCGCTACCAGTCCGTCTCGCGATAGTCCTTTAGGAACTGCCCCCAGACGTGCTCGCCTGTAAGGAGGCCCGAGAAGATCGGATCCACGATTCGAGCCGCCCCGTCGACTATGTCGAGGGGGGGGTGGAAGCCATGCTGCTCCCGCTTGCGCTCGGCGTGGTGGACCGGGTCCTCGTCGGTCACCCAACCTGTGTCCACGCTGTTCATGTGGATCCCGTCCTTTATGTAGTCGAGGGCGGCGGTCCGGGTCAGCATGTTCAGCGAGGCCTTGGCCATGTTTGTGTGCGGGTGCTTGTCGCTCTTGAGGATCCGGTAGAACTGCCCCTCCACGGCCGAGACGTTCACGACGTGTTTGTCCATGGACGACACGGCGAGCAGGAGCGGTTTGAGGCGCGTATTGAGAATGTAGGGTGCGACCGCGTTCACGAGGTGAACCTCGAGCAGCTCGACCGTCGGGACCTCGTGAGCGCGCAGGCGCCAGCTGTTGACCTCGCGGAGGTCGACCTGCTGGAGGTCCGCGTCGAGCCGCCCGGTCGGAAAGAGCAGCTCCCCGCCTTGGCTGTCTTCCTCGAGCAGCTCAAGCTGAGTCATCTCCGCCGAGGTCAAGCTCGGCGGGCCCCCAGGTGTGCTCAGGGCGGTCGTGGGGATCGCGAGCACTCGACCGGCCTCGGCGGTCAGGGTCTGGCCCTCTTCGCCGGCCAGCAGGTGGTCGTAGAACCCAGGCGGGCGGCGAACCGTCTGGCAAGCGTTGTTGATGATGAAGTCGAGCCGAGTGTGGGTCTGGAGGAGGGTTTGGCAGAGCTCCTCGACTCGAATCGGGTTGCGAAGGTCCAGCCCGTGGACCTCGAGCCGGCTGCCCCAATCGGCGAAGTCGGCCTCGGCCGCGTAGCGCCGCGCGGCGTCCTTGGGAAAGCGAGTCGTGCAGATCACGCGGCAGCCAGCCCGCAGGAGCATGATCGCGGCCTGGAACCCGATCTTGACTCGGGACCCGGTCACGAGGGCGACGCGACCGGTCAAGTCTGCGGTCTGGCTCCGCTTGGCGTGGTTGAAGTCGCCGCACTCGAGACACATTTGGTCGTAGAAGAAGTGGACCTTGGTGAACTTGACCCGGCAGACGTAGCAGATCCGCTCCTTCTCGACTTCGCCCAGGGGTGGGCTCGCGCCTGCCTGCTGTGCCTGGTGCCGTGGAGTTCGAAAGATCGGATTCGCGCGCAGGACCCGAATCTCCGTTCGCTCAAGGAGGAGTTGATCTCGGTCCTTGCGGGCGTGGTGCGCCTTCTTCCGACCCGCGCGAACCAAGCGCCGCTTGGCGTCGCTGTCGGGGTGGCTGACCCGCCCGGCCGCGATCAGGAAGCGCTTGCGAAGCTCCTCCTCGATATCGACCAGGAGCGCCCGGTCTTCAATCACCGACTCCATGAGCGCTGCAGCGGCCGCGAGCCGGTCTGCGAGGGGAGCAGTCGAGGGAAGGTCAGGCGATTCCATAGGGCCCTTGTAGCGCCCAGCGCGCCACGGGCAAGACGCCGGGGAAGACTCGGGGTGTTTCCCGTGGGTTGCTACGAACTCTCGCGCTGCCGAGCTGAGGACACTCAGTCCCGAACAGGGAATAGCAACGCGAACAGGGAATCCCACTCAGGAGCCCCCTCCCCTGTAGCTATGTGTTCCCCCTGCTAGGCTCTGGCCAGAGGAGCATTGTTCGTGACGATCACTGCGCGCCAACGGAAGGCCTTCACGGGCATTTCGACCCAGTTCGGCCTCGAATCAGACGAGAGCGTTCGCGGTCTCCGGATGCCCGTCGCTGGCCAGGCGACCTATCTCTCCCTTGAGGGGGGACGCTGGCGCTACTGGCTCCTGCGTGCTGACGATCGCAATCCGGGCCAAAGCTTCGCCGACGCTGTCGGGCGGCTCCTCCCAATGCACTCCCGCGATTGCTACCGGAGGCTCAACGCCCTCGCGACGGGACCGATTCAGCCGACCTTCTGGGAGCGCCCCGACGGCGAGTCCTTTATCTACGACCTCGACGACCCCGACCTCGTCGAGCGCTTCGCGCTCAGCTGCGCGATCGGAGAGGCGCTAAACGGCGCTCAGCGCCTGCTCTCGATCTCGGGCAAACACGGCGCCCGAACCGAGGCCGCCTTCGTCTGCCAAGACGCGCTCCCCAACCTGAGCCTCAACGTCTCGCTGTGGGGAGTCGCGGCCCCGAGCCAGAGCCTGGTCTTCTTCCCGGACGGAATCTTCCTGCGCCGAACGCGCTATCAGTGGTTCGTGCCCTACGAAGAAGTCGATCTCCGCTACGAGATCGCCCGCCACACCGCCACCCGGTCGACCCCGAGCGACGTCGGAATCTCGGGAGGAGCGGTGACCTTCGGCGAGCTCCACCTCGCCCTCTCGGACCAACGTGTCCTGCTCCAGGTCAGCAACCCCGAGCTGGCCGCGAAGGCCACCAAGGCGCTCGAGCGCCTCGTCGAGCTCGCCCCCCGCCCCAAGGTTCGAGCCAAGAAGCGCGTGACTCCCTCCGGCCGCCAGCTCGCAGCTCGCCCCCGAGCCCGGGCCTCGGTCGGACAGATCACGATCAAGTCGCGCCCCAAAGAGTCCCACGCGGACAACAAATCCGATCGCCCCGCGACTGGAGGAGCCCCTCGGATCTCGATCGCGCCCCGCGCGACCGCGGCCAAGCGCGGCGGCCCAGCCGAGGCTTCCGACGAGGAAATCGTGATCCGCGTCAAGCTAGACCTCAGCCAGCCGCCGCCGCCTGAGCCAGACGACCACGGACTAGAGACGCCGGCTCCGCTCGAGGACGACCTCAGCTTGGTGTTCTCCGACGTCTCGCCCATGGCCGGCGAGCCCGATCCTTTCCGCCCCCCGAGGGCAGACAGGGCCCCCGCTCGGATCGCTCAAGCGGCTCCGCCGACAGCCGTCGCAGTCAGCGACGAGGTGCGGTCCGCGCTCGGAGCCCTCTTGGCGTACGTCGCCAAGAGCCAAGACGGGTTCGGCCCCGAGGAGCAGCGCTTGATTCGGACCACGCTCCAGCTTCCGCGTGCGTTCGACCTCAAGCGGGCCTACGAGGCGATCGAGCCCGGAAGCAGCTGGCTCGGGAACGCCCTCAGCCGCCTGAGCGTCCTCCCGGAGGCCAAGCGCCGGGAGGCGCTCGCGGCCTGTCGGGCCGTCGCCGCCTGCGGCGGAACGACCGCCAACGAGGAGACTCGTCTGGGCGAAATTGCGAGCGCTCTCTCGCTGGCTTGACGCGCGTCCCTCGCGGCGTTCTCCTGTGGGCCCGCAGCAAGAGCGGGAAGCGGGCGGAGGGGCGCAGCCCCTCAGAAAAGGGCTGACTGAGCCCCTCAGGAGAGCTGAAATGGCGATTTCGCTTCGAATCCAGCGGTTCATGGAGTCTGCCTCCTGGATTCGACGGATGTTCGAGCAGGGCGCTGAGCTCAAGCGAGAGCACGGCGTCGAGAACGTCTACGACTTCAGCCTCGGAAACCCCGACCTCGAGCCCCCCGACGCCTTCTTCGAGACCCTTCAGAAGGTCGCAGCCACGCGGGACGGCGGCTGGCACCGCTACATGCAGAACGCGGGGTATCCGGCGACGCGAGCCCGAATCGCTGCTCGAATCGCTGCGGAACATGGCGTCGACCCCGGCGAGGCCGGGATCGTGATGACCGTCGGAGCCGCTGGCGCGCTCAACGTGACCTTCAAGTCGCTCCTAGACCCCGGCAACGAAGTCGTCGTCCCGAGCCCTTTCTTCCCCGAATACCGGTTCTATGTCGACAACCACGGCGGTCGGTTGGTCCTCGTTCCGACCCGAGACGACTTCTCCCTCGACATAGACGCCTTCGCAGAAGTGCTCCACTCCGACGTCCGCGCAGTCGTCGTCAATTCGCCCAACAACCCAACGGGGCGCGTCTACCCCCAAGCCGACCTCGACGCCCTCGGCGCGCTGATGGCGGAGAAGTCACCCGACGCGACCCTGATCAGCGACGAGCCGTACCGCAAGATCGCCTACGACGACGTCGAACAAGGAAGCGTCCTCAAGGCAACTCCCTGCTCGGCGATCGCGACTTCGTTCAGCAAGGACCTTGGCCTCGCGGGCGAGCGGATCGGGTTCCTCGCGGTCCACCCCGAGCACCCTCAGCGGCAGGGCTTCCTGGCGGCAGCCGTGTTCGCAAATCGAACCCTCGGCTTCGTCAACGCCCCAGCCTTCATGCAGCGCGTGATCGCGCAGCTCGACGACGTGACCGTCGACTTGGCCAAATACACAGCCCGCCGGCGAGTGTTTCTCGACGGCCTCCGCGAGGCGGGCTATGAGTGCGTGACCCCAGAGGGAGCCTTCTACCTGTTCCCGAAAGCCCCGATCGAAGACGACGTGGCTTTCATAAAGGCCCTCCTCGAAGAGCGGATCTTGAGCGTGCCGGGGACGGGGTTTGGCGCCCCGGGCTACTTCCGCCTCTCCTACGCGGTTCCCCTCGAGTCGATCAAGAAGGCCTTGCCAGGCTTCGCTCGAATCCGGGCTCGCTTCGTCTAGCGGGCGGCGAACCCCCTCGAAGCGGTCCTAGGTCTCGCTCTCGTCGGCTGAGTCCGCCTCTGCGTCCTCTGCCGCTGCAGACTCCGGCTTGGTGGGCTCCTCCTCGGTAGCCTCTGCCTCGGTGGCCTCCGCCTCTGCGGGCTCTGCCTCGGTGGCCTCCGTCTCTGTAGCCTCGGCCTCGGTGGCCTCCGCCTCTGCGGGCTCTGCCTCGGTTGCCTCCGTCTCTGTAGCCTCCTCCTCGGTGGCCTCCGCCTCTGTAGCCTCCTCCTCGGTGGCCTCCGCCTCTGCTGGCTCTGCCTCCGTGGCCTCCGCCTCCGGCTTGGTAGGCTCCGCCTCTGCAGGCTCCGGCTCAGTGGCCTCGAGCTCCGCGGGCTTCGCTTCAGCGGGCTCTGGCTGAGGGGGCTTCCTCTTCTTCTTCTTCTTCTTCTTCTTCTTCGTTTGGCTGCGTCGCGAAGACTGGGTCTCGAGGAGCCCCTTGTTGGCGGCTTCGTTGTGAGGGTCTATGGCGATCGCTTCGCCATAGACGGAGACCGCGTCGCTCAAGCGACCGAGCGCTATCAGGGCCTCCGCCTTGGCCACGAGGAGTGGAACCGACTTGGGCCGACCCTTGAGGCCTTCGTTGACGATCTCCAGTGAGCGATCGTACTTCTCGCTCGCGCTCGCGAGCCGAATCGCCTGAAGGCATGCGCTCGTCCGGGGTCCTGGCCCGTCTGGACCGACTTCGGCCTCGGTGGGGACCGGCGCTGGGCTATCGGCCGCAGCCTTCTTCTTCGATCGCTTGATCTTCTTGCGAACTCGCTTGAGCAGCTTGTGGGCGGCCTCAGCGTCGGGCTTCCACGCGATCACTTCGAGCAAGACGGCCTCCGAGCGCTCGTTGCGACCCAACTCGTGCAGGATCCAAGCGAGCTGGATTCGCAGCTTCCAGCGAGCGGGAGCGAGTTGGATCGCCCGCTCGTAGGCGGGAATGGCCGCCGCGGCGTCTCCCTTGACGACGTAGAGGACCTCCGCCAGCCGCACGGCCGTCTTGGCTGAGTTGCTGTGCCAACGAACCGCCTCCTGGAGCGTCTGGATCGCCTCGTCGACGCGCTTGAGGGTCACGAGGATCCGCGCGAGGTGGAGTCGAGCCGGGAGGTGGTCGGGCGCGAACACAGTCGCGAGGGCGAGCTTGGCGCGAGCCTCCTCGAGGTTCCCCTTCCGCTCGTGAGCTTGCGCGACGAAAAAGGGAACCGCAGGTGAAGTCGGGAGCGTGGTCTCAAACTCCTTGGCGAGGGCTAGGAGTTCGTCGATATGCCCCTCCTTGAGGAGGTCGTGGAGTAACTCAGGGATGAGCCGCTCGGGGTCGGCGGCGGCCTCGGCCAGTCGCCGGCGAGCGCGAGTCAGCTCAGTCGACTGGACCTCGAGACCCTGGAAGCTCTCCTGAAGAAGCGCCTTCCCGCTCGTCTCCTCGCTCGCGTCCTGGTCGCCCTCGTTCTCGAACGAGAGGAAGCTCTGACTCCGCTTGAGGCGAGCCATGAGCGCGTCCATGTCGACGTCGCTCACGACCGGCGCTGTGTCGTCGAGTCGCGAGGGATCTGCCTTGGTCGCCGTCGGGGCGAACCGAGTCGTGCTCCCGCGCTGACGGAGGGACTGGAGCGCGTCGAGGGCCTCACGGCAGCTCCCGAAGCGATCGTCTGGATCCTTGGCGCAAAACCGCTCGAGGAACTCCTGGAGCTGAGGAGTGATCTCCTCCTTGGCCATAGGCCCAATCTGAGGGAGGGGCTCGACTATGTGTTTCTCGAGGAGCTCGAAGGTCGAGTTGCCCTGGAAGGGTGGGCGGCCGCAGATCAGCTCGAAGGTCGTGATCCCGAGGCTGTAGAGGTCGACGCGGTGGTCGACGTTCCCAGCACCGCTGGCCTGCTCGGGAGCCATGTACTGGGGCGTCCCAATAATCTCACCGTGCATTGAGATCTCGTCCTCGGTCGTGCCCGTCATGCGACGCACGAGCCCGAAGTCGGCGATCTTGATCCGCGGCTCGGGCGTGATCAGGAGATTGTCCGGCTTTATGTCGCGGTGGACGAGGCCCTTGCTGTGGGCGTGACTCAGGCCTTCGAGCGTCCGCGCTGCGACCCAGAGGCCGCGCCGAACGCCCATGGCGCCTCGGCTCAGGAGCACGCGGCGCAGGTCTTGGCCCTTCACATACTGCATCACAATGAAGTGGTACCCGTGCTCGGAGTCGAAGTCGTAGACCGAGACGATGGCGGGGTGCTCAAGGATCGCGGCGGCCCGCGCCTCCTGAGCGAAGCGAGCGAGGTAACCCTCGACCGCGACCATGCGCGGGTGGAGGACTTTGATCACGACGTCCCGGTCCAAGCGAAGGTGATGTGCTCGAAAGGCCGTGCCCATGTTGCCGACGCCAAGTCGATCCAAGAGCAAGCACCCGCCTAGAGTCAGGCCGGTGATCTCGACTTCCTCGTCCTCCTGGGAGTCGTTCTTGCTCTCGTCCTGAAGGACGCGTCCGAGCTTCTCGATCCCGTTGACCTGAGGCTGGCTGAGGAAGCTGAGCGAGACCATGATCTGGCCGAGCGTAGAGTTGGGGCTCTTTTGTTGCTCTGCAAGAGCGGTCTCAAGCTGGGCGCTCGTCAAGAACCCCCGCTCGACCGCCATCTCCCCGAACAGCCCTCCATCTTGCATCTTGGGCGACTTTAGCGGGCCAAGGGGCCTCTAACCAGGGGCCTATGGGCCCTCATTCTTCTCTGTGTAGCGGATCAGCGCCGGGGATAAGTCCCTGTGCGCCCTAGAGCCTGCTAGACCTCGTCGAAGAAGTAAGGCGAAAGGGCTTGGGTCCGCTGCTGATAATCGTTCGGGTTTAGGAACCAGAGCATGCCTGACACGGAGCTCAAGAGCGGATTCCCGTCCTGGGGAGTGAAGCAGAATCCGGTCACGCTCTTGCCGTCCTCGCTGACGTGGAGCGAGGGGAGACAGAACACGGTCTGGTTGAGGATCCGACCAAAGTGCCCGTGGTCCCGACCGAAGCTGAACACGCTGTTGACGCTCGACTTCCAGGTCTCGGCCAGGCGGTCGTTGCAGCGAATGTTCTCGCGGACCGCGTCGAGAGACGTCGGGTTCTTCAGCTGCACGTTGAACTGGACCGTGTGCATGTACTGAGTGTTCAGCTTGATCGCCGAGCTGAACACGCTTTGAACCTCGACTCCGAGCGTTGCGTAGAGGTGAAACAAGTCGCGAGCGTGGTGCGTCCCAAACCGGTCGTCCTTGTGGCGATCCACCGTCGGACTCGGCATGAAGCCCTGGTCCTGCGAAATGTCGTTGCTGCGGCGAATGCAGACGAAGCGCGCGGACTCGAGGTTCGTAATGTCGTCTGGCTTGGGCGCCTTGAGGGGGTCGTAGTTCTCGGGCGGAAAAGCAATCGTCTGGAGGATCACCGCCAGGTTGTGAGTGTTGCAGCTCACGATGTGAAGGAACCGGTCTTCACCCGGGACGAGCGCCTCGTCGTTGATTCCCCGGGCGTACATCTTTCCGAACCCGAACTCGCTTCCCTGAGCCAAGAAGCCCTTGGTGTTGTCGAGGTGATCGAGGTAGAGGTCCTCTTTCATCTTGTTGCCGACGGGCGTGCAGTCGATCACGACGGCGGCCTTCTCCATGGCCTCGGCGGCGATGTAGGTCGGGGCCATTCCCATGTCGCGGAAGTCGTCGACTCGATCCTCGTCGACCGCGAGCTTGGCGCCCCGGCGCTCGATCAAGTCGAGGACCTTCGAGCGGTCCGTCTTGAGGGGAGTCCGCTTGTGGAAAATGACCTCGTCGATTCCGAAGTCCTTGCGGTGGTCGCAGATCAATCCGATCAACGGCTCGCCTATGGTGCCTGTGCCGATCACGTGGACGCTGGTCGCCATGTTCTTCCTCCTTTGGGGCCTGCCGCGGGGCCTCCGGCCGCCGAGGCCGGGAGTCTATCCCCCCAACCCTCCCTGCGCAGCGCCCAGGGTCGCCAGCCTCGAATCGGCTGATCCTCTGGGTCCTACTTGCCGACGAGGGGAGAGAGGCGCTGGTCAAACAGGGCGAGGTGCTCCACGAGTCGATCTTCTCGGATCGCCGCCCTCAAGGCCGCCAGAGGGGGAAGTTCGCCGGACAGGAGCCAGCCCAAGAAGCGGCCCAGAGGAGTCGCGCTCGGCTGGAATCCCCTGGGGGGCTTCCCCGTTAGTCGAAAGAGGACGATTGCGGCCAGGTCTTGATCGCGCGCCGAGGTCTGGGTCGATGCCAAGGCCACGAGGGTCTCCTCAAGGGCGGCTCTCTCCGCCTGTTGGGAGTTGGCGCCCCCGGCCTGCGCGATACCCCAGTTCAAGACCGCCCGCGAGGCCGGAGGGCAGTTGGCGCCCGCGACCCGGAGCCAGTATGCGCAGCGGCTGCTGATGCCCGGGTTGCCCAACTCGCGGACCAAGCCCCCCAGCATGGCCTCCGCGCCGGGGCCAAACTCACCGGCCAGGCCCAGCTGCTCGCCGTATCCGATCCAGGCCCAGGAGAAGCTCGCGCCGGCTGAGGTGTTCAGGAGATCCTCAGCCCGAGCTTTGTAGAGCGCGAACTCGCCGAGGATCTCGTAGCACCAACAGAGGTCCACCAGGACCTCTCGGCCGGAGCGCCCGCTATAACCGGTGGCGCGAATCAGCTCCAAGCTCGCAGCTAGGTCTTCGATCGAGATCCGGTCAGCAGGGGTCATCCGTCGCCTGCGGAGCTCGTTTTCGATCAAGATCTTCTCGCTGTTGCAGACGGTGTAGTCGACCTCAGCCCGGACGCTCTTGGGCAGAAGGGGCAGAACGCCCTCGGCGCCCGCGAGCGAGATCCTTGGTGCCTGCGCCTGGACCTGGAGCCCCGACTTCAACTGCTCGGCGAGCCTCCCACCGTCCAGCCACGCGACCACGTCTAGCCCCGCGACAGCTCCCTCGGCTGCGAGCGCCACGCCGACTGCCTTGGCTCCCAGGCGGTCGCCTGCGTAGGCCCTGGCCACGAGGGCTCGGGCGAGGGCGTCCCGACGAATCTCGAGCGGCAGGTCCGGCGAGATCAACACCAAGCGCAGCGCGAGTCCCGCCAAGGCGGAGCTGCGCGCTCTCGCCCCTGCTCTCCCCCGCAACCTGTGATTGATCTGGAGCGGGTCGAGGATCTTCTCGAGCTCGACGACCGTGGCCCGCCACGTCCCGAGCGGCGTCTCCGACGGCCCCTCTCCGGCGTCATGGCGAGCGCGCTCCTCGGCCGACGGCCCTAAAGCGAGGGCCGCGTCCAGGATCTCGACCCGCGGGCCGGTCGAGCCGTAGCTCCAACCTGGGCGAATCGGAAACGGAGTTGCACAAACGAAGGACCACGTGCGCTCGCCGCTCACGAGGCGAGCTTCGAGGAGGTCACCCCGCCGGACCAGGCTCAAGACCCCCTCGTGGGTCGGCGCCGGGAGCGTCACCCTCCTCAAGACCTGATCGCCTCGGAGGAGGCGGAGACTGCTCCCCTCGACGCTCAACCGAAGCCGATCGCTGCCTTCTCCAAGGTCCAAGCAGGGGCCGCCCAGGCCTCCCCCGGATCGATAGCGGACACCCCAGGCGAACTGGGTCGAAGGTTGTAGGTCACCCTCGACTCGAGCGAGAGCGGCGCGGTCCGGCTGGAGGGGCCGGCCCTCGACTCGGATCCACTCGACTTCGAACCAGCCCTCCGCCAGCCCGAGCCAAGGAGCAGTCTTCGGCGCGGACGCCACCGCTTGGCCTTCTGCGAGCCCGTCGAAGCTTCGTCCACCAAGCGTCACACGGTTGCGCGCTGCCGTGGCGTCGATTCGGAGCGCGAGGACGCCCTCCCAATCGACCTTAGCGACCGCAGCGCCCCCCCCCTTTAGGGTCTTGGCTCTCGCTGAGTAAGCGATGACGAACCCGGACCCGTCGCGGAGCGAGACGTAGCCGCGGTCGATCAGCTCGATACTGAAGCGCGCCTCGACGCGGGGCGACGCCCAGCGGCCTCGTCCCGCGTGGACAAAAAGCGCGCCCCCGTCGTTGGGAACCCCAACGCGGGTGGTCCCAGGCGCCGCCCCCTCAGGCCAGGGCCCGAGCCAGCGAAAGGGAGCCTCGGCCACGAGGACGCGATTGCGCATCAGCGGTTGAATCAAGTATCCGGCGTGGCGCCCCACGATCAGGACCAAACCACGTCGTGGTGCGTAGCGAACACTCCAGACCCCCGGCCCGACCCGCTCGGGGTCCCCGCTAAAGGCCGCCTCCGCGCCGCCCGGCCGCTCAAGCGCACCGAGCGGATCCGCGACGCGCCCGGGGACCTCCCAGAGGACGGGCTCCTCGGGGGTCACAGAGCCCCGACTCAGCTCCCAAGCCAACGCCCACCCCTTGGGACCCCCTAGCGCGAGAGGGTCCAAGGGCGCCTCAGGGATCGTCGGCCGAGGCGTCGCTGTGGGGACCGGCGGCACGCTCGCGAGGGTAGGCGAGGGCCGATCGGACGACGCCACCCACACGCCGAGCCCCGCGAGTCCGCTCAGGGCCAGGAGCGAGACGCCCACAGAAGCCCAGCCCAAGCGTCCGCGGGAGGCAGGGGGGGCCGTGCTCAGGTCGAGGCAGTCGCGGAGGACGGCGGCCAGCTCCGAGCCAGTCTGATAGCGATCGCTGGGGTCCTTGGCCAAACCGGACTTCAGGATCGCGTCCAGCTCAGGTGGCACGTCGGCCCGCGAGCTCAGGACTGGGGCCGGCTGGTGAACGACTCGCTCAAGGACTTGAATCAAGGTCGGCGCCACGAAGGGGGGCTCTCCGACCATGACTTGGAACAGGACAGCGCAGAGGCCGTAGACGTCGAGGCTCGCCTCCTGAGCGCGCGCTCCGGTGGCCTGCTCGGGAGCCATGTAGTTGGGGGTCCCGAGGGCTTCTCCGCTGAGCGTCAGCCGAAGCGCTTGGCCGCCTGTCTCGCGAGCCAACCCGAAGTCAGCGAGGCAGAGTCGCCCTTGGCCGTCGAACAGAATGTTGGCCGGCTTCAAGTCGCGGTGCAGAATCCCGCAGCTGTGAGCGTGGCCGAGAGCCTCGGCGATCGGAATCAGGAGCTCGAGGGCCTCTCGCCAGGGGAGGGTCCCGACTCGCCTCAACAGCTCCGAGAGCGTCTCCCCCGGGAGCAGCTCTTGGACGATGTAGGGGATCGCGCCGCTCAAGTCCGCGTCGACGACGGAGACGATGTTTGGATGGTCGAGCCGCGAGCCGAGCAGTCCCTCGCGTCGAAAGCGCTCGCGCGACTCGCCGTCGTCGGTCGCGAGGAGGGTCAGATCAATCACCTTGAGGGCGTAGATCTGCACGGTCACGACGTGCGTCGCCTCGTAGACGGCCCCCATCCCACCACTCCCCAGGCGGCGACCGAGCCGATAGTTGCCGAGCTGACGAGGGAGGGTCGGGACGGTGCCGCTCGCGACTCCGGCGCCGACACCCGCCGCTCCTGTCCCCTCGAAGTGAGGCCCTCCCGCCGGCGAGGTGTGCCCGCCAGATCCCACGCTCTGCAGAGCCCCCGCGTCGACGAGGCGTCGCTCGAGGAGAAGCCCGGCCAGGGGCACGTTGATCCCGCTGGCCCGTCGCTGGCGAACCTCTTGCAGGCACTGGCTGAGCTGCTCGGTCGAGACGATCCCGCGCGCGTTGAGCTCACGCGCGAGGCGGGTGTCTTCGCCATCCTCGAGGTGTCCGTCGACCATGTCGACTCCTGCTTTCTGAGGCGAGTCTCGCACGTGAGCTCAAGCTAGGACCTCGCGGCAACAGAGAATGGAGACCACTCCGAGGCTCCTGCACGGTTGCACAGCCTCGCCAAGGCGCCGCGCGAGTCGATTCCCTGGTGCCGTTGTTGTTCCTCTGTTGATATTCCGTGTTCAACACTCCTCCCTTGGTCGGTCAGATTCCCTCTGTCGAGGTACTCCCAAGCGGGACTCCCTTGTGCGAATCGAAGATCAGCCCCAAGCTAGGGGAGTGAAGTGCTCGCTCATCTATTGGCTCCTGCTCTGCACCCTCCTCCTCGGCGGCCACCCCCTCCACGCCACCAACACCGGCAAGAAAGTCAAGCTGCGGGTGACCCTCCACGGCGGGAAGACCTACACGGGAAGGCTCGAGTGGAAGAAGACCCACCTCCTCATACGCGGTGGCCGGAAACGAAAGATCGACTACCAAGACATCTCCTCGATCACAGCCGCCACGAGCCCCGACGAAGAGGCGCTGCGCAAGCAGTTCGCTGCCCGCAAGACCGCCCGCCCCCCAGAGAATGCAAAGGCCTGGCTGCGCCTCGCCCGTTGGGCTCGCAAGCAAGGCCTCCACGACGAGGCTGCTGAGGCCTGCGCCGAAGCGGCCAAGCTCGAGCCCGACAACGTCGCGGCGAGGCAGGGATCCGGGCAGTTTAAGGACCCTGAGAAGGGCTGGATCCCAGTCGGAGTTGTCCTCGGCCAGCGCCGGGGCAAGCTCAAGGCGGAGGACCACGACGGTCGAGTCGACCTCGCTCGCTTCGCGCGCAAGCACGGTTCGACCCAGTTCGCGTTCGACCTCTGCACGCAGGTCCTCCTCGAAGACGCGTTTCACGCGGACGCGCTTCGTGTGATCCGGACCGCGACCGACCGCTACCAGCAAGCGACCAAGCTCCGGCTCCCGATCGCTGGGCGCTGGGAGATCAGCGCCGATCGAACTCGCCACCACCAGAAGAAGGGCTACGCGGTCTACGCCGTCGATCTGACCAAGGTGGACGAAGACCGCAAGCACTACACGGGGAGAGGGAAGCGCCTCGAAGACCACTTCGCCTGGGACCAGCCCTTCTACGCGGTCGCGGACGGCACCGTGGTCGAGGTCCGGGAGGGATTTCGCGACAACCCGATCGGCAAGATTGGCGATCAGGCCGAGAAGCACAACGGGGTCGCGATCGACCACGGCCAAGGTGAGCTCTCTTGGTATGTGCACGCCAAGAAGGGCTCGATCACGGTCAAACTCGGGCAGAAGGTCAAGCGAGGTGAGCTGCTCGGCACCGTCGGCAACAGCGGCGGGAGCGCGATCCCGCACCTCCACTTCACTCTCGTCTCGTTCCGAGGGCTCAGCGTTCCCTGGCGCTGCGAAGAGTTCGAGGTCATGGCCCCAACCGGGAGCGCGATCCGAGCGCTCGACGTCTGGCCTCGGGAGGGGTGGGTCGTGCTCGGCAAGGAGCCTGGGAAGTGATCGAGATCGCCCACGTCTCAGACCTTCACTTCGCCTGGGCCCCGGGAGACGCAGGGGTCCCCGCCCACGGCTTCCTCAACAAGCGCCTCGTGGGCTACGCGAACCTCCGTTTCCACCGCAAGAACCCCCAGGCGATCGCAGACGCCCTCGGTGAGGACCTCCGCGCGCACCCCCCCGACCACCTAG
The DNA here is from genome assembly GCA_016765095.1 of Planctomycetota bacterium. GTDB lineage: Bacteria > Planctomycetota > J058 > J058 > J058 > NORP233. Next base: position 19,229 of record JAESQQ010000524.1, read on the forward strand.
CGATCACCGGCGACCTGACCAACCTCTCCCTCCCCGGCGAGTTCCGCCGCGCGCGAGACTGGATCGAGAGCTTAGAGCTTCCTCCCGAACGAGTCAGCGTGATCCCAGGCAACCACGACGCCTACGTCCCCGAGGGCCTAGACCTGTTCGAGGAGACCTTCGCGCCCTGGCTCCCCGGCCCGTCCTGGCCGCGCGAGCAACGAGCGGGGCCCGCCGCCCTGTTCGGGACTTCGAGTTCCCTTCCCGTCCCCTGGTTTCGGGCTTGGGGCGCCCTGGGCCCGGAGCAGCTCGACTCGCTCTCGCGCCTCATAGACGCCAGCGACGCGCCGCTCAAGGCAGTCCTCGTCCACCACCCTCCGGTGCTGGGCAACGGAAGACCCGACAAGCCAACCCGCAACAACCGCGACGGGGCCCGATTGATCGAGGTCTGCCGGGGCCGCGTCGATCTGATCCTCTGTGGGCACACACACGAGGCCTTCGACTACACCTTCCCTGGAGAGCGACCCCTGCGAGTCTTTTGCGCCGGCTCGACCACCATGGCGCCTAAGACTCACGGACAGGCGGCGACCTACAACCGCTATCGAAGCCTCGGCGGCCGCCTCAACGAAATCGTCGTCCGCGGCTTCGACCCCCAGCTCGGCGCCTTTCTCTCGCTCTCGTCTCGACGGCCCGCTCCGGCAGGGCTCACCCCGGCCCCGAGCTAGCGGGCAGATTCCCGCCAAAGAGCAGGTGTCTGGGGCCCTCGAGCCGGTTCGTCAACAATGGCCTCCCTGGTGGCTCTTGCCGCACTCTCGGTGGCTGCCTATGCTGCCTGACGTAACTCAATCTGAGCGCGGTCAGGTCCGATCTGGGACCCAAACCGCCTGGTAGGCCCTCATGACGCCTGAACAGCTCGAGGCGCGCTGGGGAAGTCCCCGCGGACAGGACATCGTCCAGCGCCTCCTCATGGACCTCCGGGAAGAGGGCGGCCTGAACCTCCCCGCGATCCTCAGCGAACTCGAGGGCGCGCAAGAGGTCCCCAACGGCCTCGATCTACGCTACGCACCGCTCGAGAACGCCCAACTCGAGCAGGTCAACCTCTACGAGGTCGACCTGACGGGAGCCTGTCTGGCCGGCGCCAACCTCAAGAGCGCCGACTTCCGCGAGGCCCGCCTCGACGGCGCCCTGCTTGAGGACGCCGACCTCTCTCAGGCCTACCTCAGCAGCTCGTCGCTGACCGGCGCCAACCTCCGCGCCGCGCGCCTCGACGGCGCCGCCCTCGACCACGCTGACTTGACCGGAAGCGTCCTCTACGAGGCGAGCTGCGTCGACACCTACTTCGAGGGGGCGCGGCTGAGCGAGGCCGATCTCCGCGAAGCCCAGCTCCAATCGGCCGACTTTAGCGGCGCGACCTGCGCGGGCATGATCGTCTCGCCAGGATCGACCGGGGACTGCGCCGTGCCGCCGCCCAACGCAGGCGAGCTGATCGTTGATCCTCCGCCCCCGCCGAGGCCCTCGCGCGCAATGCAGCGGCCCGCGGCCGCTGCCCCGCCCCCTCCACGCCGGAGCGGAGCCCGTGCCCGCAACACCACCAGCCGAGCTGCCCCGCGTAAGACCGGTCGGACTCGCCAAGGCGGAGGTACCCCGACCGGACGCGCGAGCGGCGCCCACCCTTCGGGAAGCGGCGCGCTCCGCGCCCCCCCCGCCAACGATTCGCAGGAGTGGGACCTCGCCATGGCTCGCCTCTTCCCGCTCCGCGGCAAGGTCAGCCGGATCACGATCGTCGTCGACGGACGCCAAGAGATCATCTTCGGCCGATAGCGAGTCTCGGATCCCGCAGCGTTGGCGATCGCACTCGCTGGCAGGCTGAACCCCAGGCTAGGGCGTGTCTGATAACTCGCTCAAGTTCGTTCGGTGGCTAGCAAACCGGTTGGCCAGCGGAGCCTCTTCTGCGGGGACGGGCAGGGGTCGCTATCGCGAAACCGACAAACGCCCCTTGCGAAGCAAGGGAGCGCCTCGTGAGTCCATGCCCGCAAAACCGAGCATGCGTAGCATGGGTCGGGACCTGGAGGAGCGAAGCGGGGGAAGGTCCCGACGGCTGAGCGTAGCGAAGCCTCGTGCTGCGGAGCAGCACCAGAAGACAGAGCCAGCGCCTTCGCCCACACCACCCGCGGATTCCTACAACTCATCCCTCGCGGACAAGCGAGAGCCGAATTGACTCTTCCCAACCTTTAGGAGGGGCGGAAGAATAACTTCAGTGTTTCGCGCAGGACTCGGCGTCGCAGGCAAGGCAGGCTGAGGGCAAGCGTAGTGACCTA
>JAESQQ010000525.1 GCA_016765095.1 Planctomycetota bacterium
GCCTGGAGCAGGGTCGTCGGCCAGGGTCGGGTTGTCGGCCCAAGGCTTGGCGGCGCCTGGGGCGCCGAGCGGGCTCGGCTTGCCGTGGAGGGTCGCTGCCTCCGACCAGTTGCCGTCGCCTGCGGCGGACGCCGGTGGGGGAGGGGCCGATCCACCTTGCAGCTCAGCGACTTGATCGGGAGTCAGCAGACTCGCGCTGAGCAGGGCCTGAGCGAGGTCGCTTGCTTGCCCGCTCTTGAGACGCTCGAGGCCTGCGTCGAGCTGCGAGCGGTCGATCCAGCCGCGCTGCATAGCAGCCCGACCGAGGGCAATGTCTTCGGGAGAGTAGGGGTGCACCGCCGCGCCTCACATAACCCCACGGCTAACCATGGGAGGAGGGCCCACTGGGCCCAAATCGGCCTCCGCGCAGGCGGAGGCGGCTGCCAGAAAGATAGCACTGGAGCCTCGCGAGCCGCAAGGCCATCTGATTGGGACCGAAGGAGTTAGATCCCGTCCTTTGGTGCGTTCTCGGGCGCGTCTTCGATCTTGGCCGGCAAACGACGGCCAGCCAGGAGCGGGAGCGCGAGCGCCAGGAGGGCTAGAGCCGGTGCCCAGCCTTCGCCCCAGCGGGTATGAGGGGTCTGAGCGGTGCCCGCCCGAACGCTCACGACACCCGAGGCCGGCCCGCTGTCTGCGTAAACCAGCAGCGCTCCGCGGCCACTGATCGCGTAGCTGATTCCGGTCGAGGCGACTCGGATCAAGGGACGATTGGCCTCCACCGCGCGGACTCGACAGAGCATTGCGTGCTGCGCGGGCCCCAAGCCTTGAAACCAGTCGTCGTTGGTCGGGTTGAGGAGGACACCCGGCGGGTTCGCTCCGAAGGGTCGCGCGCGGGTCGCCTCGTAGCACACCAAGACCCCAGCCTTGGCTCCGCCCGGAAAGACCTCTAGCTGGCCGTCGTCGGGAGACGAGCTGTAGCGGCCGGCCTGGGGGATCCAGGCCCGCAGCCCTTCCCAAGGGAGCTCCTCTGCGAAGGGGAGCAAGCGGCGCTTGCCCGTCCAGGCGCGGATCCCCTCAGGCCCAACGAGCACGCAGGCGTTGACTCGGCGAACGACCTCCAGCTGATCGTCTCCCCTCGGCACGACCCAGCGTCGAGTGATTCCGATCAAGACCGGGGCGCGCGCTGCTCGAGCCAGGGCACGCAGGCGGGCGACGAGCGCACTCTGTTCACGCGCGACGGCCGTCCGCCAGCGCGCGACTTCGGGGCCCTTCGCGCTGGGGTCGAGCTCCATCCAGCGGGTCGGGCAGATTCCTTCGGGGAGGACGCAGACGTCGGCTCCGCCGGCTAGACCCACCGCCGAGCAGCCTTCCAGGAGGGCTCTCCAGACGACCTCCTCGCTCCCCTCCCCCGATCGGACCACGACCCCGGGTTGAACCCAGCCGACTCGAACCGTGGGCCCGCTCGCCGGTTGCGAGCTCCAAAACGCCCCGAACGCCAGCGTCGCACCCAAGAGCCCGAGGACGACGGCGGCGGGGAGGATCCGCCTCTGCCGAGCTGACTCAAAGAGTCCACCGTTGACGAGCGCCACGATCAAGGTCAGCCCGAGGGGCCCGAGGAGCACCGCCAAGGGCGCGATCCAGGCGACCTCGACTTGCGGAGCGCCTGCTCGCCAGGGGAACACCCGAGGCCAGAGCCACTCCACGCCGACGAACGCCGCCGCGAACAGCCACCAGCGAGCGCGCGGGCAGCGGCGTCGGATCGCCCAGTCCACGAGCCCCAGGATCGCGAACGGGATCGCCTCCCAGGCCACGTAGAGCGCGAACCCGGCCCAGGCCACGCCAAGCGAGGCGCCGCTGTAGGCCGCGAAGGCCGGGGCTAGCCACTGAAAGACCGCGAGCTGGACGCACACGCCGGCCACGAAGCCTGCGCCCAGCGACTGGGCTCTTCCGAGACGCTCCCAGGCCCAAAGAAGCGGGATCAAGCCCACCCACTGGATCGCATGCCAGCCGACCGGCGGGCAGCCGAGGGCGCAGGTGGCTCCGAGCGCGAGCCCGCCCAGGATCGCGCGGGTCGCGAATTGAGATCGGCTCAGAGTTGAGGGCGAGGTAGACAGGGCGAGCGGGCTCCAGGTGGGGGAGACGTTGTAGCGCGCTGGCCTCCGCGCGGCGCTCGGAGGTGGCTGTGAGGATCCAGGGCTGGGGCTGATCGGGGCGCGCTTCGCTCGCGCCGCTGTTGGGCGTGTCGCATACTCTGGCCCATGTCCGACTCCTCTCCTCCGTCTCCGGCAATCGCGCGCCTCGAACACCAGCGGCAGAAGCTCCTCGACCTCACTCGGCGCAACCGGCTCCTCAATTTTCGCCCGACCCGCCGGACGACGGTCCGGATCGTGGACGAGGTCCCGAGCGAGCTGTTTCGGCTCGTCGTCACCTCGGGACGAACAATGGGCTTCTTGCCGAAGGAGGAGGCTGAGGAGGTTCTGGCGGTCCCCAGTCCCGAGCTCCAAGAGCCCGAGTCGGACGACTCGCTCGCGGCTGCCGAGCTAGCGCAGGCCGTCGGAATGGAGCGGGCCGACCTCGAGGCGGAGATCCCTCCCGAGGTCCTAGACCTCCTCCCGGGCTCATTCGCGCGCTCGAGCGGCGTGCTCCCGCTTCGCCTCGAGGACCACGACGTGTTGATCGTGGCCCTGGCCGAACCGGACGCGGCCGACGCCCCAGAGCGCCTGCAGGAGGTCAGCCAGGCCGCTCAGCGCGAGGTTCGCGGCGCCGTCGCGACACCCGCAGAGATTGAGGTCGCGCTCCTTCGTCACTACCCAGAGGAGAGCTCGAACCCCACGCCGGGCGCCGAGTGGCGTCCCGCGTTGACCGACAGTCGCGACTACACTCGTGTGGCGCGCGGCGAGCTCCCCGAGCGGCATCGCGACTACGACCTTCAGACCGAGCTCTGGGCGAACGATCTCGAGGAGAACCTGACCGCGATCGCTCGGGCCGCCGGCACGACGCTCGAGGAGCAGGGCTTCAACTCCCTCTACCTGGGGCTGGGCTACCTGGAGTGGGTCGACCGAGACACCGAGAAGAGGCAGCAGGCCCCGATCCTGCTCGTGCCGGTCCGGCTCGAGCGCAAGAACGTGCGTCGGCCGTACAAGCTCGTCGCTGGCGACGACGACCCGCTGATCAACCCGGCCCTGGCTCACAAGCTCGAGCAAGACTGGGGGATCGAGCTCCCAGAGCTCCCCGAAGACCTCGACGAGATCGACCCGGACGCGATCTTCAGCGCGCTGGCCTCCAAGGCGGAGGAGCTGGTGGGGTGGCGGATCAGCGAGGAGTGCACGTTGGCGCTCTACTCGTTCACGAAGTTCGTGATGTACAAGGACCTCGAACGCCACGGGGAGCGCGCCCAGGAACACCCGATCGTACGTCGCCTGCTTGGCGATCCGGCGCCCCTCCCAGCCTTGGGCCCGCCTCTCGATCGACCGCCGCACGAGGTGTTCGCGGTCACAGACGCCGACGCTAGCCAGCGCGAAGCCGTCGAGGCGGCGCTGCGCGGTGAGAGCATGGTCTTGGAAGGTCCTCCCGGGACGGGTAAGTCCCAGACGATCACAAACATGATCGCGGAGTTCCTCGGGGCAGGGAAAACCGTGCTCTTCGTGAGCGAGAAAATGGCGGCCCTCTCGGTCGTTCAAGACCGCCTGGAGCGGGTCGGGCTCGGCGAGTTCTGTCTCGAGCTGCACAGCCGCCACGCGAACAAGCGGGCCCTCGTCAAGCGTCTCTCAGCGACGCTTGAGCTGGAGCCCCAGCCCGACCACGCCGAGGACGCGACCCTCGCGACTCTCGCGGCTCAGGAGGTCGAACTCCAGGCCTACAGCCGGGACCTCCACGAGCCTCACGGGGCGCTCGCGGCCAGCCCCTATCAGATCCTAGGCGCCCTCCAGGAGCGGGCGCCGCTCTTCGACCCTGTCGCTGGAGCGCGCCTGGTGACAGCGCTTGAGGAGGCCGGGACTTGGACAAGCCAAGACCTAGACCTGCGTGAGCAGGCGTTGGAGGCCTACGCCGAGCACCTCGAGCGGGTCGGGCCCGGTCAGGCGCCCCAAGAGGTCCTCTTGAGTCACCCGCTGCGGGGGGTCGGGCTATCGTCGGTCGACTACGCGGGCCAGGGGGAGCTCTTCGGCTCACTGGAGGCGCTCGTCGGAGAGGCGTTGCCGAGGCTCCGGGGCGCGCTGGAGGGGCTCTCGGAGCTGGCCCTCGCGAACCCGGCTGCCAC
>JAESQQ010000526.1 GCA_016765095.1 Planctomycetota bacterium
AAGGCGTGTTGTGAGCCGTCCAATAGGGTGCCTTGCGGAGGGCCCTCTTGCGATCTGTAGGGTGCGGGGTTTACCCCCGCCCAGCCTGTCCGGGAGAGACAGACGGCCTCTGGGATTAGGCTTGTCAACGTCAGGAGCTGTACCCCCGCCCGAGCGTCACGGCATGTACCAAGGGCGGGCGGGGGCAAACCCCGCCCCTACAAAAGCCCGAACAATATCGGGAACGTCGAAGGGAAAGCAGTCTCACTTCCCCCTGCGGACCAAGATCCAGATAAAGGCCGGGCAGCCCACGGCGTAGGTCACGACGTTGATCGGGAGGGTCGTGGGGTAGATCACTTGGCGGGCCAGCGCGTCGGCCATCACGAGAAAGGCCCCGCCCAGGAGGGCCGAGCAGGGGAGCAGGAGGCGGGGATCGGGCCCCGTGAAGGGTCTCAGGGCGTGGGGGACGACGAGCCCCACAAATCCGATCGGGCCCGCGAAGGCGACCACGGCTGCGGTAATCAGGCTCGTGCCGAGGAAGGCAAGTCGGCGGACACGAATGGGGTCGACCCCGAGTCCTAGGGCGCTCGCGTCGTCGAGGGAGGCGACGTCGAGTTGGCGAACGACGGGCAGGAGACAAAGGAGCCCGAGCGCGCTCAGCGCGCCGCACCAAGCCGGAGGCCCAAAGCCAACCACCTCCAGGCTGGCCATGGACCAGCGGACCATGGCCACGAGGTCGATCGTGCTTCCCCCGAGCGCGAGGTAGTGGAGCAGAGTCGTGACGGCGCTCGCGAAGAGAGTGATCGCGACGCCGGTCAGGAGAAGCGTCTCCGCGGCGTGCTGCCGGAGGGCTGCGACGCCGTAGACCAGGACCGAAGTCGCCAGCGCTCCGCCCAGCGCCCCGCCCGTGACCCAGGCCGCCGCGAGTCCGAGCTGGATCGCGATCACCGCCCCGACTGCAGCCCCGCTCGCGATTCCAAGGGTATAGGGGCTCGCGAGAGGGTTCTTGAGGACGGCCTGGAGAACGACCCCGCAGGCGGCAAGCCCAAAGCCCGCGATCGCCGCGAACACGACCCGGGGAAGGCGAAGATCCCGAATCGTAGGCCACGCCGCGCTCCCACCGATCAAGGGCGCGACCCCAACCGCGATCACGAGGGCCGCAAAGCAGAACGCGAGCAGCGCCAAGGCCTTGAGTCGGGGGGAGGAAGATCGAACCGAAGCGTCCACGGGCGCACTGTAGCTCTTGGGGAAGCTGAGCTTAGCTACCTCGCGAGGGATGGCTGAAATGCCCACTCGGGGTCCCCTGCGACCGCGGGCGGGGGTGAACGCCCCCTAAGGCAGACTTCGAGACCGATCCGTCCAGAGTCGCACCCACCGTTCCACCAAGGCCGCCTTACACTTGACACCACAAGCTGCTGGCGGGGCCCCTTCTCGGGTCGTAACCTCTGGAACTGCCCGTGGTTCCGACCCGGTCTGAGGGTTGCGGCGGGCAGCGCATGGTGACACTCCGCAGGAAGGGGCTCATGGCTCAGCCCGTGAAGCTGATTCTCGAAGAACAGGGCCAATCCCAACCCTTCGAGTTCGAACTCGAGGTCGTCTCGATCGGTCGAACGGCCGACAACGCGATCACGATCAGCGACGCTATGTCCTCGCGACACCACTGTCAGATCTCGCTCCACGGGGAGGTCTACCGGGTCGAGGACCTCAAGAGCCGCAACGGAACCAAGCTCAACGGCAAGCCGCTGAGCGACCCGGTCACGTTGCGCCCCGGAGATCGAGTCCAAATCGGTGACTCGACGATCCACTTCCAGAAGCGACGCTCTTCGCAGGCCGCCAAGCGAGCATCGAAGCGGAGCCCCGCCAGCCCAGCCGCGAGCGGCCCCGCGCTCCTGAGCGAGACTCGGCTCCGCGTGACCGCCGGCGAGGAAGTCGGCCGCACGATCGAAGTCAGCCAAGCCCCCCTGATGTTCGGCCGCAAGCCTGGGATCGCGGTCCGCCTCAAGGACCACGACATCAGCAACGAACACTGCATGATCATGGAGGAGGGCGGAGCGCTCCACATAGTCGACCTCGGCTCGACCAACGGAACCTTCCTCAACGGCGAGCGGGTCCGCGGAAAGGGCGCCCTCGAGTTCGGGACTCAGGTTCGGCTCGGAGCAGGGCTGACTTTCCTCGTCGAGCCCGCAAACGGCGAGGCCCTCGAGACCGTGGCGCCGCCCAGCGCGCGCAAGCGGAAACCAAGCCCGGCCAAGGAGCCGAGCGAGGTCCCCCTCAACGCGATCGAGGAGATCGACGACCTCGACGCCCTCGACGACGACGACGACGACGAGCCGGTCGAGGCGCCTCCGCCCTCGCGACGCGAGCGCCGCACTCCGCCCAAGAGCGACCGAGTCGCCAAGGACGGCGGCAGCGAAGCCGACGCGATCGTGGCTCGCGAGACCAACGACCTCGCCTCGGTCACCCTTGGCGAAGGGATCGAGCGAGGCGAGGCGCGCCTCGCTGGCGGAGGCGGCAGCGCGGCGGGGGCGATCGGGGTCGTGCTCGCGCTCCTTGGCGTCCTGGGCTCGGTCGGAATCGCCCTCGAACGCGTGTTCAGAGGCCCCCCCCAGACCGAGCTCGCGGCCGAAGAGAACCAGATCAGCAACTGGTCGTTCGAGGAGATCGAAGGCGACGGGTTTAAGGGCTGGGAGTTGTTCGCCTCGGCCGCCAGGCGCCTGGGCGCGAGCGAAGTCCGCTACGGCAAGTCCGCGCTCGGCCTCGGGCTGACCGAGAGCGCCCCCCGCGCGGAGTTCCGCACCTCAGGCAAGCTCGGCGTCAAGGCTGGCCACCGCTACCGCGTCCGGGCCCAGGTCTTGCTCAGCCGCGGGACCGCAGCCGCGTTTAGAATCGAGTGGTCTGCCGAAGACAAGTCGGGCTTCTCGCGCCAGAGCGTCTTCGTAGCGGGCCCGCCGGCAGGTGAAGACCGGAAGTGGGAGCCCCTGGAGGGGGTGGTCACAGCACCCCCCGGCGCCAAGACCGCCCAGTTGATCGGCGTCGGCTTGCTCATGAAGGGCACCGCGAGCGGAGAAGTCTGCTTCGATCGGATCCAAGTCCTCGAGAGCGAAGACGCCGACGCCCCCTTCGAGCTCGACGGACCGGGCGGCTATGCGCTCCAGCTCGACGCTCGCGGCGGCGCCTCCCTGACCAAATCGAGCGAAGTCGCGATCAGCGAGCTGGGCTTGACCCTCGACCCCAACGACCCCCTCACCGACCAAAGCGCAGCCTCGATTGACCAGCCCCTCGCGCGCCAGACCGACGAAAGCCTCCTGGCCTTGGCCAGCCTCCGCGACCCCAAGACCGGCGAGCCCGTCGAATACACCTTCAGCTGCCGTCCGAGCGCGACTGGCCACCGCTTGCGCTGGGCGGTCCCGGCCAAGGAACGCGCCCGTCCGCTCTACCTGACCTGTGTGATCCCCCGCCTCCAAGATCTTCAGCCCCTCGAGCTAGACGGGCGGGCGGTCCGAGCCCTCCCCGAGCGCGGGCTCGAATACCAAGGCGTTCGCGAGATCGCGTGGGGCACCGCGCCCCGCCAGGTCTCGATCAACTTCACCGGTCCTTGCCAGGTCACGCTCCGCCCGAGCGGCGGCGGCGAGTCGATCTTGAGCGCGCTGATCGTGCCCGTTCAGCTCGCCAACGGCCAACTCGAGATCGGGTTCGACCTCGAGGGCGCCAGCCAGCGCGCCCGCCAGGGCTTGGCGGGCCTGCTCAGCAAGGCCCGCACGGCCCAGCGCTTGGGCCGCATGTCGGAGGCAATGAAAGCCTACAAGGACGTGACCCTCCGCTTCCCCCACGACAAGGAGGGCGTCGAGGCGGCCAAGGAGGGCCTCCGAGAGCTGAACAAGAGCGGTCAGCGTCTCGTTCAAGTGATCCGCTGGGCCGGCAAGGAAGCCGAACGCGCCCCCGCCCCCGAGCTCCTGAGCGCGGCCCGCTCAGCCCTCGCTGAGCTCGCCAAGGCGTTCCCCGACTCGTTGCTCCTGGGCGAAGGCAAGCAGGCCCTGAGGTCGGTCGAGGACGTGATCCTCGGTCAAGCCCGCGCTCGCCAAACGGCTGAAGTCGTCAAGTTCGTCGCCCGAGGGCGCGAACTCCGCCGAGCCGGCCACGACAACATTGCCCGCGAGATCTATACCCACGTCGTCGAGCACTACGGAGCCGAGATCGAAGGCGTCGACGACGCCCGAACCCTCCTCGAGCAAATGCCAGCAGAGGGGGACAAGTGAGCCTCGGCCTCGGAATCGACATCGGCGCGACCACGATCAAGGTCTGCGCGATCAAGAAGCGCGGTGGCGGCTTGAGCCTCGAGCACTACCGGTGCTACGACCGCGCAGAGCTCGATCCAACCGGTAAAGACCTCGAGGGAGCCGCCCGCGAGCTCTCGGCGCGCCTCACCGAAGCGGGGTTCCGCTCTCGGCGCTGTGTGATCGGTGTCTCGGGTCGCGACGCGATCATTCGCTACCTCCACCTCCCTCCAATGCCCGATTGGCGCCTCGCGCTCTTGATGCAGTTCGAGGTCGAGGAGAACGCGGACCGGATCGGTGAGCCGATCTCGTCCGACTACCGCGTGCTCGGCACGGGCAGCGAGGGGAACTTGGTCCTGATCGCGCTCGCCAAGGACGCGCGCGTCCAGGAGACCGTGAGCGCCTTTGAAGCTGCGGGGTTCGAGGTCACGGGCGCGGTCCCCGAGTGTGTCGCGAGCGCCGACGCCTACCGGTTCTTGGGCGACGAACCCGAGCGCGAGATCACGCTCATGATCGACGTCGGCCAAACCGCGACCGAGATCGCGCTCCTTGAGGAGGGCGAGTTGATCTTCGCGCGGAGCGTGGCCCAAGGCGGCGACACGTTCCGCGAGCGACTCGAGAAGACACTCAACGTGTCCCCCGAGGACGCAGAGAAGCTCAAGCGCTCGGGCAAGGGTGACAAAGTCGAGCGGACGCTCAAGCTGGCGCGAAACCAATTCGCAGCCACGGTCCGGGCCTCGGTCGAGTTCGCACGCCGCCAGCTCAAGCGACGTCGGTTGACCGTCGAGCGGGTCGTCGTCGCCGGCGGCGGCTCGCGGGTGGCGGGACTCCTAGAAGCGCTCAAGGACGAAATGGAGTGCGAAGTCGAGGCCTTCGACGCGCTCCAGCACGTCGAGCGCGGCGGCTGCGACCGATCGACCCGCGAGCGAGCAGACGCCTCGGGCCTCGAGGCCGCGACCGCCGCCGGCCTCGCCCTGAGCGCGGTCGTTCCAGGCGCGATCAAGATCGACCTCCTCCCCCTCGAGGTCAAGGAGCGGCTGCACTTCCGACACCGGACGCTCTGGATCTACGGCTCTGCGGCCCTGTTGGTGGCGACGCTCCTGATCAGCTTCGCCTTGACCTACATGGGCTACTCCGGCGAGGCCGGCCTCGGCAGCGAGTTGGGCGACCGCCGCACCGCGATCGGGACGCGCCTCAGTGACCACGACGATCGCCGCGCGCAGAACGACCTCCGCGAGGGGGACCTCCGCCAGCTGACCGAGCGGGCTCGCCCGGGCTTCCACTTCGGAATCCTGTTGCGACGCCTCGCCGAGGCGACACCTCCTGAGGTGACGTTTAGCGGGACCGAACTCGTGCACGACAAGAACGTCCCGGGCGCGTTCCGGTTCGTGCTCAACGGTCTCGCCGACGACAGCCAACAACGAGCTGGCGAAGCCATGAAGACACTCCGAGAGGCCTTGGAGCGCGACGCGCGAATCGAGATCGTCTCGATCCAACCCCAGGGAGACGAAGGCCACAGCCGGCGCTTCCTCCTGACGGTCGTGCCGGCCGGCAACCCTCGCCCCCCAGTGGACGCCGAGAAGGAGGACCGCTAGTGCAGCCCATCACACGTTGCGGTCCACCCCATTGCTTTCGTAGGGGAGGGGTTTACCCC
>JAESQQ010000527.1 GCA_016765095.1 Planctomycetota bacterium
GCCTCAGCCGCGGACTCGTCTGCCACCTCTGCTTCTGCCTCGTCTGCCTCGTCTGCCTCAGCCGCGGGCTCGTCTGCGGCCTCAGCGCTGGGCTCCTCGTCCGCCGTCTCGGGCTCGTCCACCGCATCAGCGACTGGAGTCGCAGATTTAGTCTCGACGTCGTCCTCGCCGGGCTGAGCGTTTGGGGGCGTCTCCTCGCTCACGCGACACGCTCCCCGTCGTCGGTGACCGCCGGACCCAGTTCGCCCATGGTCAGCCGCACGAAGATCTGCTCGAGCGTCGGTCGTTGAGGCGTCAGCTCTGAGAGCGGCCAGCCACGATCGATCGAGAGCGAAACCAATCGCTCGGCGAGCACGTCGTCGCTGAGGTCGCTCGCCGCCTCGACCCAGAACACCTGGCGCGTGCCTTCACTCTCCGCAAACAGCGGCTCAACGCTCGAGACGCCGTTCACAGCCTGAATCGCGGTCTTGAGCGCGTCAGTGGTCTCGTCGGCTCGAAGCGCGATTCGGACCGCGTTCTCGCGATAACGCGCTCGGAGCCCGTCGATCGTGTCGTCGGCTGCGATCTTGCCCTTGGCGATCACCACGACTCGGTCGCAGACCCGCTCGACCTCGGGCAGGATGTGCGTGCTGAGCAAGATTGTGTGCCGCTCGGCCAGGCTCTCCAACAGCGACCGAACCTCGCGAATTTGGTTCGGGTCAAGGCCGATCGTGGGTTCGTCCAGGATCAAGAGCCCCGGATCACCGACCAACGCGTCTGCGATCCCGACCCGCTGCTTGTAGCCCTTGGAGAGAGTCTCGATCGACTGCCGCTCCCGGTCCTCGAGCCCGGTGGCGCCGATCACGTAATCCACGCGGGACTTTCTCGAGCGCCAGCCGATCCCTTTGAGCTGAGCGCGGTAGGTCAGATACTCACGCACTCGCATGTCGGTGTAGAGCGGGGTGTGCTCGGGCAGATACCCAATCCGGCGCCGGCTCTCGATCGGGTAGCGGGAAATGTCGAGCCCGTCGACGCGAATCCGCCCCTTGGTCTGGGGAAGGTAGCCCACGATCGTCTTCATAGAAGTCGACTTGCCGGCGCCGTTGGGCCCAAGCAAGCCGACGACTTCGCCCTTCCCGACGTGGAACGAGACGTCGTCTAGGGCCAGGAAGTCCCCGTAGAACTTAAACAGGTTCTCGACCGAGAGCACCGCTAACCTCCCCGGTAGCGCTTGATCAACGCGTCGCCTAGGGCGGCGTCGACCTGGCGGAGGAGGTCTTCGTCCTTCTTCAAGTAGCTCCAGTCGTCGCGGGTGTATTCACGCTGGAACCGGCTCGGGGCGACCTCGACCGCGAAGCTCTTCTCCCCCTTCTTCGTCACGCGCAGCTTGATTCGAAGGGCCTCCGCGTGCTCGCTGAACGCATCCTCCTTCACGATCTTGAACTCGGTCACGATCGTGCCCTCGTCTTCGCCGTCGCGACGAGACTCGACGATTGTGTAGCCCGTGTTCTCGATCGCCTCGGCCGAGCACTCCCACACCGCGTCGAAGGGGTAACTCTGCTCGGCGAGCGAACTGTAGGAGTCGACTGGCTCCGGCGTCGCGGTCGTGCATCCGGCCACCACGAACAGGAGGAGGGGAAGCGCGCAACGACGAAACGCCGCGAGGGGTTGCGTCAATGGGAGCGAACGCAATGTCATGCCGGAGGGACCTTCCTGGAAGAGAGCGGGCTAGGTTAGGGAGCACGGTGGATAGCGTCAACGAGCTCCGGAACCTCTTGCCGGAACCTCGTCGAGAAGAGCGAGTATCCTAGGCCTCTCTTCTAAACTGCTTTGCCTTCGAGAGCGGAATGAGCTAGATCGCGTGCGCCTTGAGGCAAAGCAGTTTCTAAGGAAGATTTAACTAGCTTCGCCCTCTCGCAGGGCGAACGGTGACCCGAACAAAGCTGAGAGCCTCGAAGGAGAAGCAGTTTAGCTGGCGCGGGGTAGAGGGCGGAGAGTGCAACTCCAAGACTTCGTCAAACGATTCGAGGCGCTCAGCGACGAAGCGTTCGCCTCTAATTTTGGCCACCCCTTCCTGCTCGAGACAGGCCCCGTCCTTGCGACAGGCCCCTCCCAGGCCGAGCGGAGCGTTTTTCTGCTCCGGGCGCGAAGAGGCCGTGAGCTGGTCATTGGGCGAGGGCAGTCCTGTGACCTTCGCCTGAAGGTCGAGGCCGTCTCCAGTCGTCATGCGGCCCTCAGCCCCCCCGCGGAAGAGGGCCAGCCCTGGACCCTCGTCGACACGGAGTCGACCAACGGGACCTTCGTCGAAGGCGTCCGGCTCCAAGCGGGGCACCCGACCCAGCTCCTCAGCTCGGTCGCCGTCCGCTTCGGCCCCGACTCTCGGTTCACGTTCCTCGACTCCGAGGCTTTCCTGATCGCCCTCCGCCGCCTGGCGAAAGAAGCCCCAGACCCCACCAGCGACGAGCGAGCCGCGTTTGGGCAGACCAACGCCAACCTCGAGGCTCAGCTCCTCGCAGACTCCAACGTGGGGAGCGAGCACGACGAGTCGATCCCCGAGATCCTGCTTCACGCCGACGACGACTCGATCGACTCGATGCCCGTCCGGCTCGGCGACACGCTCGTCGTAGGACGCACCCCCCGCAACGCCGATTTCGTGCTGCCCCACAAGAACGTGTCTCGCAAGCACGCCGAGCTGAATCGTCGCGACAAGGGCGTCTTCATTCGCGACCTCGGCAGCTCCAACGGAACCTTCGTCGGCTCAACCCGAGTGGGGCCTCACTGGCTCGAAGTCTTGATCAACAAGCACGTCAAGATCGGGCCCTACACGATTCACCTCTCGGGCCCTGAGGAGACGCTCGGCCAGACCTCTGTGACCAACCGGGTTCTGAAGCCAATCGCCCTCGAGGGCTCACTCGAAGATCACTCGGTCCGGGACATCCTGAGCGACGTCGAACTGGGCCAACTGACGGGGATCCTCAAGATCGACGCTGGCAAACTCCGGGGCCTGATTAGCTTTCGAGCGGGCCAGCCCGTCGACGCTCGACTCAAGGATCTCAAGGGCGACGAGGCCCTCAAGGCGCTGTTTGGGATCGAAGCCGGAAGCTACTCCCTCGACCCCGACGCCCTCGTCTCGAAAGACAGCCGCAGCGTGACCCGCACCTTCGCGGAGTTCGCCCTCGAGGCCTTCTTCGACGAGACGTGAGCCGCTGAGCGGGCCCCGCGCCGCTCAGGCGGGCGCGCTGCTCAGGTGGGCGCTCCTGAGGCGGGACTGAACCGAACCGGGCCGAGCGGGTAATGCGCCGTGGGGGGCAGAGCGAAGCGCTTCGGGTTGCTAGCCTGTGCCCTCAGAACACTCAGGGGGGTCGTGGGGACCACAGCAGAGAGAACAAACGGGGCCCGGGAGTCTGGGCCCCTCGATCCGGCCCAGGTGGCTCGGACCGCGTTGGGCGGATTGATCTTGGTCAGCGCCGTGGCGGGTTTGGCGCTGTACGCCGCGTTCGCGACTCGATCCTTCGTCGTCGCCGGAGTCTCGCTGCACCTCCTGCTCGGCGCGGCCGTCTGGGCGTTCGTCCTGCTGCTCGCCGCCTGGGCGCTGGTCACCGGCGGCCTGATGATCGCCGCGGCCTTCCGCCTGCACCTCCATTACGGGCGCTGGTGGCTCGTCCTGGGCGGGGTCGTGTCGATCCTGCTCGGCCTCGC
>JAESQQ010000528.1 GCA_016765095.1 Planctomycetota bacterium
CCCGCCAGTGCTTGATCGCGACCCGAGTCCCGGGCTCCTCCTCAGAAACGGCGAGGTAGACCGTCGAGTGACCGCCGGCGCCAAGGATCTCCTCGATTCGATAGCCCGTCAGGGCAGGCGTCTCCTCGGCGTTGAAGGCAGCGACGAAGGGACTCGGGTCTGCATCATTGGGGGGCGCGCTCCCCAACCCCCCATCACTCACCGGGGGGTGCCCCCCCGGACCCCCCAAGAGGGCGCGCTCCCGGACCGCTCGGGGTGTCTAGGGCTCGGCAGACGTCGCCCACGAAGGACTGGAGTTCGCCGGGCGTGAGCCCTGCCTGCTGGGCGAGCGCCCTCAGGGCGGTCACGAATCGAGCTCCGATTCGTTCGACGTGCCCGCGGACCTTGCCTCGGGTCAGCCCGGTCTGGCGCTCGATCTCGCTGTTGGAGAGCGGCTCCCTGTCGGGGGTCGCCGGCCACTTGAGCGCCAGGACCGCGCGCTCGTCGTCGCTCTCCGCTGCGGCCTCGAGCTGGCCACGCACGACCTGGAAGAACTCCTCGGCCACGAGTTGGCAGAACGCGTCGTCGGCTTCTTGCTCGGGCGCGTCCTCCAAGGCGAGGTGATCGCGGCGTCGCTCCTTGTTGAGCTCGTCGCGTCCAAACCGCCAAAAAGCCGTCGCGAGCAGGCTCCGAAATCGGCCCTTCTGGGGGTCGTAGAGCCGAAAGAGGGGCTCCTCACCGGATCGCTCTCGTGCCAACTCGCGGGCCACGAAGCGAGCCGCCAACTCAGCGGCCAGCTCAGCCCCGACGCCAAGCCGGCGTTGGGCGTAATAGGCCAGCGGGCGCTCGTAGCGAAGAAAAAAGCTCGCCCAGGGGCCTCCTTCGGTCCCTCGGCCGCCCCACCCGTCGATATCGGTGGTGGGGAACACGGTTTAGACGAGGAAGCGGCGCGGATCGAAGTCGTCGATCGGGATCACGCGGACCCGGGGGAGGGGGCCGCCTGCGAAGGCGGAGGCGTCGTCCTCCAAGTCGTAGAGCTTGATCCCTTCCAGGTCGAGGTAGTCGCCAGAGAGGTATTCCTGAAACGCGAGGATCCCCAGGCTCCGGGTTCCGTCGTTGAGGGCGCCGAAGGACTCGCGGAAGTCGGTGTCGTGGCTGATCAGGAGCACGTCGCCGGGGCGGTTCTTGATCTCCTCGAGCGTGCGAATGATCGCTATGTCGACGACTTTCTGCTCGGCGGTGCCCGTCAGCGGGATCGGGGTGTAGCCCGCCAAGCGGAGGGCCTGAATGAAGGTTCCCGGCAGCCCGCGGCTCGCGTTGAGGTAGAAGAGCGCCCGGGCTTCCTTGCCAAACGCCTTCTCGGCGAACTGGCGAACACGGTCCCAGCGGGGCCTCTGTTCGGGTCGGGGCTTGGCGTCGAGGATCTGGCCGAGGGTCCGGTCGATATTCTCGCCGTCGATCAAGACGTAGACGAAGTCTTGTTCTGTAGTCATGTTGTGAGGTCTCTAGGGGTCTTGTGGGTCTAGGTGAGTTAGGAAACTAAGGGTTTAGGTGGCCTATCGGCCGGTTCAGCCTAACCAGTGGGCCCCAGGATGTCCCATCGTGGCGCAGGACCACCTTTTCGGCCCTTGATTTGGCCTATGTCCCCGAGATTGACCGTTCCAAGGTCACGCCTATAATCCCGGCCCAAACCTCCGGACCGCGCCTCGCGCCATCCCGGGCAGGAGAACTCAGTGGCAACTCCAAAGAAGCGGAAGTCGCACAGTCGCATCCGCATGCGTCGTAGCCACGACGCCCTCTCACCCATACACCTCGGCAAGTGCGCGCGGTGTGGCTCGGCTCGTCGCCCGCACACGATTTGCGGGAGCTGCGGTCACTACCGCGGCAAGCTGATCGTCGACCAGGACACCGAGTTCGACGACGAGTAGGGCCTCCCTTCTCGCCGATACTTAGATATTCGTGTCCGACCCGATCAAGATCGCGGTCGACGCCATGGGGGGTGACAACGCTCCCCAGGCGAACGCCGAAGGTGCCCTCGCCGCCGCCCTGGAAGCCCAGGACGTCGAGATCCACCTCGTTGGTAAGACTGAGGCCGTCAAGGCTTGCCTGCCCGAGGACCTGCCGCCCAACCTCCACCTCGTCCCCGCCAAGGACGTGATCACAATGGAGGACCACCCCGCGAAGTCACTCCGGCGCAAGCCTGAGGCTTCGATCGCGGTCTGTGGCAATCTCCTCCGCGAACGGAAGGTTCAAGCGATCGTCTCTGCGGGGAACACCGGTGCGGTGATCGCAGCCTCGCTGTTCGCGGCCCGGCTCCTTCCTGGCGTGCACCGCCCCGGAATCGCGGTCGCCTTCCCGTCGCGGACTGGGACTACGGTTCTCTGCGACGTCGGCGCCAACATTCAAATGAAGCCGATCCATTACCTGCAATACGCGGTCATGGCGAGCGCCTACTGCCACGACGTGCTCGGCGTCGAGGAGCCGAGGGTCGGGCTCCTCAACATTGGCACCGAGGCGACCAAGGGCGGGAGTGAGCTGCGCGCGATTCGGACCATGCTCGAAGAGGCGTCCGAGAAGGGCTGCTTGAACTTCGTGGGTGCCGTCGAGGGCAATCACATTTTCGAAGGCAACATGGACGTCGTCGTCTGCGACGGGTTCTCGGGGAACACGATCCTCAAGGCCGCAGAGGGCACCGGGCGGGTCGTCATGGAGCAGCTCACGAAAGCCGTCAACGAGTCGATCGAGGAGTTCTCGGGAACACCCGAAGTCGCCCAAGCGTTCGGCTCAGCCATGGAGAAGCTGAAGGCCTTCACCGACTACAGCACCTACGGCGGGGCGCCGCTCCTCGGGATCGACGGCTGCGCGATCATTGCCCACGGGCGCAGCAACGCGCGCGCCGTCAAGCACGCGATCCTCGTGGCGCGTGACTTCGCCAAGCGTGAAGTCAACGCGCACATTCTGCAACGGCTCGAGGAGCTCACGACCAAGGGAGCAGCGACGTGAAGCTGATCGGCGTCCAAATCACGGGGACGGGCTCCTGCCTCCCTGAGCAAGTGGTCACCAACGAGGACCTGAGCAAGAACCTCGACACGAGCGACGAGTGGATCCTGAGCCGGACGGGAATCGGCGAGCGCCGCTTCGCGCGCCCGGACGAGGCCACGAGCGACTTCGCGATCCCGGCCGCCCGGGCGGCCCTCGAGGCGGCAGGCAAGACGCCTGAGGACGTCGACCTGGTCCTCTGCGCGACCATGACGCCCGACATGGTGATGCCCACCGTCTCGGCCCTCGTGCAGCGCGAGCTCGGCCTCGTCAACGCCGGCGGCTACGACATTAACTCGGCCTGCACAGGCTTCGTTCAGACGATCACGGCCGGCTCGAACTACATTCGCTCGGGCCTCTCCAAGTGCTGCCTCGTGATCGGCGCAGAGACCATGACGCGGATCATTGACCCCGCGAACCGCAACACGGCGGTGATCTTCGCCGACGGAGCGGGGGCCGCCGTCCTCGAGCCTGCCGAGGCTGGCGTAAGCGACTTGATCGCCATGAGCGCCGGCCTCAAGGGCGACGACGAGGTCCTGTTCGTTCCCGCGGGTGGCTCGCGCAAGCCGCTGACCCCCGAGCGAATCGCTGCGGGCGAGCAATACGTCGTGATGAAGGGTCGCGAGACTTTTCGGTTCGCGGTCAAGACTTTCGCGCGCTTGATCACCGAGACGTGCGAGAAGGCCGGCGTCGCCCCGAGCGAACTCGCGATCGTGGTCCCGCACCAGGTCAACATGCGGATCATTGAGGCTGCGGTCGAGCGGACCGGAATCACCAAGGAAGTCTGCTTCCTTAACATTGCGACCGTCGGCAACACGTCGGCCGCCAGCGTCGCGATCGCCCTCGACCACGCCGTTAAGGCCGATCGGATTCAGCGCGGGGACCTCGTGTTGTTCGTCGCGTTTGGTGGCGGCCTCAGCTGGGCGTCCGCCCTGTTCCGCTGGTAAGGAGCGACTCATGAGCAAGATCGGCTTCCTCTTCGCGGGCCAGGGCGCCCAGACCGTCGGCATGGGCAAGGACCTCTACGAGGCCTACCCTGCCGTCCGCGAGCTCTACGACCGGGCTGACGCCGCGGTCCCCTTCGACCTCAAGCGGATCTCCTTCGAGGGCCCCGAAGAAGAGCTTCGCCGGACCGACGTCAGCCAACCGGCGATCGTCGTTCACTCGCTCGCAGCCCTCGCCGCGCTCCAGGCTGAGCTCGGCGGCAAGCTCCCCGAGGTGATCTGCACCGCGGGTCTCAGCCTCGGCGAATACTCCGCGTTGACCTTCGCGGGCGCGCTCTCCCTCGAAGACACGCTCAAGCTCGTGATCGCGCGTGGCCAGCACATGCAGACCTGCTGCGAGGCGCAGCCCTCGGGCATGGTCAGCTTCCTAGGGCTCTCAGCTGCAGAGCTCGCCCCCGCCGTCGAGGCGGGCGGCCCCGGCGTCGGGATCGCCAACGACAACGCGCCCAGGCAGGCCGTGCTCTCGGGCGAGAGCGCGGGTCTCGAACTCGCGACGGCCAAGGCCAAGGAGCTTGGCGTCAAGCGCGCGATCCCGCTCAACGTCGCGGGCGCCTATCACAGCCAGCTGATGGCCCCCGCCGGCGAGGCGCTGCGCGCCGACCTGGCGGCGGCGACGTTCAACACGCCGACGCTCCCCGTGTTCGCCAACGTCAACGCCGAGGTCCACTCGGGCCAGGCCGAGGCCACGCGCGAGCTCCTCGTCGAGCAGGTCTCGAGCACGGTTCGGTTCCGCGAGATCATGGACGCCATGTTCGCGCTCGGCGCCGAGCGCTTCTTCGAGTTCGGTCCAGGCGGCGTCCTCAAGGGCCTCGTGCGCATGAACGACCGCAAGCGCAAGTGCACCCCGATCGCGACCGTTGAGGACGTCAAGGCGGCCGCTGAGGCCCTCGCGACCGGTCAGGAGGCCTAGCGCCTCGTGCAGATCTCGCTCCTCGACCGCAAAGCCCTCGTGACGGGAGCCTCGCGCGGCATTGGCCGCGCGATCGCCCTCGGTTTGGCAGGAGCTGGAGCTGACGTCGTCTTGGTGGCGACCAACGAGGCGCTCCTGAGCGAGGTCGCGGGCGAAATCGAGGCTCTCGGGCGCCAGGCGCTGGTTCGCCCCGTTGATTTGAGGGACGGCGAGGCTGTGACGGCCATGGTCAAGGAAGTCAGCAAGACGCTGGGCGGCCTCGATATCGTGGTCAACAACGCCGGGATAACGGCTGACAACCTGCTCATGCGCACGAAGGAGGCCGACTGGAGCCGCGTCCTCGACGTCAACTTGAGCGGAGCCTTTCGCGTCACCAAGGCGGCCACACGCGCCCTCCTGAAGTCGAAGCACGGGCGCCTGATCAACATTTCGAGCGTCGTCGGCCTGACCGGAAACGCGGGTCAGTCGAGCTATGCCGCCAGCAAGGCCGGTTTGATCGGCTTCACCAAGAGCTTGGCTCAAGAGTTCTCTAGCCGAGGGGTGACTGCGAACTGCGTCGCGCCTGGCTTTATCGAAACAGACATGACCGCGGCCCTCACCGAGGAGCAGCAGGCAATGATTTGCGAACGAATCCCGCTCGGGCGAGTGGGCAGCGTTGGCGAAATCGCGGCCGCCTGTGTGTTCCTAGCCAGTGATCAGGCCGCCTATCTCACAGGCACCGTTCTCCGGATCGACGGGGGACTTTCTATGTGATTGGGAGGCTGTATAGTGCGGCCTCCTAATCGACCCCGGCACTTCTGGGGCAGCAGAACACGAGGTACAGATCGTGGCATCCGTCGCAGATCGCGTGACAGATATCGTGTGTGACCAGCTGGGCGTTCCCCGCGAGAAGGTCACTCACGAGACTAGCTTCATTAATGATATGGGTGCGGACTCACTCGATACCGTCGAGCTCGTCATGGAGCTTGAGGAAGAGTTCGACATCAATATCCCCGACGAGGATGCTGAGAAGATCCAAACCGTCGGTGAAGCAATCCGCTACATAGAAGAGCACGTAGGCTCGTAAGCCTTCTCCTGCTGGCGCCTCGGCGCCCTCGGGAACGCTCTCTCTAGAACGACCAAGCCGAGGGCAGTGGCTCTCGGCTCAGCTAGCCGGAGGCTGACCGGGCGGAGCGAGATTCTGCCTGGGTGCCTCGCAGGGCGAGGACCTCATGAATCAGCGTCGCGTAGTCGTGACGGGTCTGGGCAGCGTCAGTCCTTTTGGGCTTGGCGTCGATACGCTTTGGAATGGCATCAAGGCCGGACAGAGCGCGATCAAGCCGATCACCCTCTTTGACGTGACCGACTTTCCCACCCGCTTCGCGGGCGAAGTCTCGGGTTACGTCGCTCTTGATCACTTCGAGAAGAGGAAGCTGCGCCACCTCGACCGGGTGACGCAGTTTGCGCTCATCGCAGCCGACGAGGCCGCCAAGGACGCTGGGATTGATCTCGACGCCTCCGATCGGACTCGGATCGGAACGATCGTGGGTTCGGGGATCGGTGGCCTCGACACGACCGAGAAGCAGGTCCTAAAGCTCCACAACGGTGGCGTGCGCAAGGTCTCACCCTTTCTCGTGCCCATGATGATGATCAACGCCGCTAGCGGTGAGGTCGCGATCCGACTCGGGCTCAAGGGGCCCTGTTTCTGCGTCTCCTCTGCCTGCGCGAGCGGGAACCACGCGCTTGGGCTGGCCATGCAAATGATCCGCTACGGCATGGCCGACGCGGTCTTTGCGGGTGGCTCTGAGGCCGCGCTGACGCCGATCGGCCTGGCGGGCTTCTGCTCGGCGCGGGCGCTCAGCAAGCGCAACGACGACCCTCAGAAGGCCAGTCGGCCCTTTGACAAGGATCGCGACGGGTTCGTGTTCGGCGAGGGGGCCGGAATGCTCCTCCTCGAGAGCCTGGACCACGCTCAGGCGCGCGGCGCGAAGATCTACGCCGAGTTCACTGGCTTTAGCAACACCGACGACGCCTTCCATATCACCGCTCCCCACGAGAGCGGCGAGGGGGCGGCGCGGGCGATGTCCGGGGCCCTGGAGGACGCGAAGCTCGAGCCGAGCGCGATCGACTACATAAACGCGCACGGGACTTCGACCTCGCTAAACGACGTCATGGAGACCAAGGCGATCAAGGACGTGTTCGGGGAGCACGCCTACAAGGTGGCGATTTCCTCGACGAAGTCCATGGTTGGCCACCTCTTGGGCGCGTCTGCGGGCATTGAGGCCGTGATCATGGCCAAGGCGATCCAAGAGAGCCTCGCTCCGCCGACGATCAACCACGACGAGCCGGATCCAGCCTGCGACTTGGACTACGTTCCCAACGAGGCGCGCTCCATGGAGATCAACAACGCGATCAGCAACAGCTTCGGCTTCGGTGGCCATAACACTTGCATGGTGTTCAGTAAGTTCGTCTAGATCGGCGAGGGGCGCCTTTGCGCTCGGAGCCCGGAGGCTTTAGAACGGTGCAATCGCAGAGGTGAATGAGCTTGTTGCCAACAGTCACACAGGAAACGGGCTTTGCCGTCTCTCGGGAGCTGGAACGTGCCGAGCACAACGACTACGTGATTTCGCTTCTGGAGCGTGTGGAACGTGAGAACCCCTGTCTTGCGGAATTCGTCAGCCGGCTCGCGATTCAGCATGGGGATCCCGTCGGGATCTCCACGGCCGCGATGCTCGTCTATCGATTGTTGGAATCACAGGCAGAAGCCGATAACTTGCGTCGACAACTCGATGCGAGTAGTTAATAGGTCCCTAAAGGGAGGGAGCGTTTAGTGCCCGTCAAGTTGACCCTGACTCTGTCCGGTCGGACCCTTGAGCGATTCGAGTTCGAGGACGAGATCGAGAAGATCCGTTTCGGTCGGAGCGAAGACTGCGAGATCACGATCGATAACCTCGGCGTGTCTCGCTATCACGCCGAGATCACCGGCAAGGACGGCATGTTCGTCCTCCGCGATCTGCGAAGTAACAACGGCACGTTCGTCAACGGACGTCGTGTCGATGCCCACAACCTGAACGCAGGCGACGAGATCTCGATCGGCAAGTTCACGATCTCGTTTGGGGGTAGCGGCTCTGCTGCTGCGGCTGCGGCCGAGGCTGTGCCGGAGAAGACAGGCGACGACTTCGGCGGCATGACCATGCAAATGGATCAGGCTGCCCTCGCCCAGCTCCAGCGCGAGAAGGCCTCTCGGGTCCGCGGGTACCTCGTCGTCGAGGAGGGCTCCGCCAAGCGGAACGTGTTCCTCGAGAAGTCGGTGTTCACCTTCGGCAAGAGCGAGAAGGCCGACGTGCAAATGTCCGGCTGGTTCTGCCCGCGCCTGGTCGCGGTCATTTTCCGCGACGAGTCCGGCTTCCGCCTCCTCAACGTGACCCCCAAGGGCACGGACGTGACCGTCAACAGCAAGAAAGTCGACGACGTCCGTCTCGGCGACAACGACGAGATCACGATCCGCGGCATGAAAATGCACTTCATGCGAGGCACTCCCGTCGCTTAGTTCTGGGGCTGCGCGCCTTTCTTGGGCTGCGCCCAGAGTAAGTCGGTTCGTGGCTGTCTCGCCGACCGGGTGGGGTGGGACGGCGGGGCGGTGGCACGCAAGACGGCGGCGGCTGCCCTGACGCGGATGTTTCTGGACCGGGGTGGCTCGAACCTACGGGCATCCCCTCACCGACTTGCGTCAAGGTCTACGGGGCGGCTTGAGTTGCTCGCGAAGTCGAGTCGCATGAGTCGGCGTGTGGCGAGTTCGGGTCGCGCGATTAAGCGATGCGCTACAGCAGGGCGAGTTTGTCCGAAGGCGGTTTCGTTGCTTGCGCGTGCCGCGGGCCCGTGCGGCGAGATTGTTCGTAGCGAGGTCGCTGCTTGCGCCCACCGGGGGCGGTGATTCGCTCGCGAACTCGGTCGCCCCAAGACGCCTCTCGCATGGGGCAGTGAACGCGGCCAGTAGGGGCGAGGTTTACAGAGGTTGATGCAGGTCGCGTCAAGTTGACGCGCCTCGGCCGAGAGGGCGTCTGTCTCTCTCGGACGGACGAGACGGCGGGCGGGGGTGAACCCCGCACCCTACAGATCACAATCGGGCCACCCGCGGGGCGCTCTCTTGGGCGGCTCGCAATACGCTCTGGTAGGGGCGGGGTTTTGA